>URVF01000001.1 GCA_900551185.1 uncultured Collinsella sp.
GGCTCGGAGATGTGTATAAGAGACAGCGGCAACGTCGCGGTCGAGCAGCACGACGGGCAGACGTCCCGCTGCCGCGGCGATCGCCTCGTCATTGCCTCCGCAGGTGTTGACGACCAGGCCGTCCACGCCGGCATCGATAAGTCTGGTGAGCGACTCCGCTTCCTTAGCGGGGTCGTTGCCGCTAATGGCCGTCATGAGCGAGCAGCCGCGCGCGGCGGCACTGGCGGAAAGCCCTTCGAGCATGGCGCTCGAGAACGGGTTGGCGATGTCGGCCAGGATCACGCCGATGAGGTTGGTGCGTGAGCTGCGCAGATTGCGTGCGGCGGCACGTGGGCGATAGCCGGTGCGCTCGATGACCGCCGCGATGCGAGCACGGGTTTCCTCGGTCATTTGCCCAGGGCGGTTGTTGAGATAGCGCGAGACCGTGGCCGGACTCACGCCCGCCTCGGCGGCAATGTCCTTGATTCTCATCTGCGCCATAACGCACCCCGTTTCCCAATTGTCAGCGGTCTGAGCCATTTTAGGCATTTTTAAAAATCTCGGCTGCAAAATGCTGCAGATGGGCAGCATCGTTTTTGCGTCTCGAGCAGATGCGATGATGGGCTAGATGGCCGAGTCTTTGGACAGCTCAAAATAATCGGGATGCAAGGCAATAACCGGGCCCTGCTCCTCGGGCATAAGATGCAAGTGTGTCTCGGCCAGATAGCTCGCCGCATCGGTATCGCCCCTCTTAATAGCCTCGAGAATTCGGCGATGCTGCCGACGAATCGGCTCCCAATCCAAATCCTGCGACACCATGCGCAGCCAGTTGTATCGCTCAAAATGTGTATTGACGCTCTTCATCCAATCCCACAACATATGGCGGCCGGCAATCTCAAAACACGTCTCATGGAACAGGTTGTCCAGATCGAAAAAGCGACGCGTTTCGCTATGGTCGAGCGACTCAGACTCGGTAAGAATCTGCTCGAGCCGCTGCTTTTGCTCGGGCGCAGCAGCCGAACAGCATTTAATGAGTACGCTTCTCTCGAGCTTCTCACGCAAGAAGCAGGCGTTTTCGGCGCGTTCCATGCTGATCTTAGAGACGTAGGTGCCGCTTTTGGGACGCGTTTCCACCAGCTCCTGCTCACGCAAGCGCACAAAGGACTCGCGAATGGGCGTGCGCCCGATTCCCGTCTCCTTTTCCAGACCAATCGCCGAAAGGCGCGTGCCGGGCTTGAGCTCGGCATAGATGATCTTGGAGCGCAATGCGTTGTATGCCTGATCTTGCAAGCTCTGATAATGCTGGTGTTGTTCCATAAAGCCCTCGGATGAAGCTCACGGTTTGTCGAATATCACCACGTAATACTATCGCATCGACACGCCCCGGCTCCCAATCAGTCTTTTTGGGACGGGGCTCTTTTAGCTACCCTGGCCCGCAGATCGGCCCCCCCCTGTCACAAAAGTGGCCCATCTACTACGTTAACACGGATAGCCTCGGCCATACCGAAAACCGTGAAAACAAAACCGCAGGTAGACAGCTTGTCGATTTTCGAAAAAGCCGACTATGGTTGACCCCTGCGGCTTAAACGTAGTAGATAGGCCCTTTTCGTGGCGCAGCACTACTGCACCCCAAATTGGTACCTCGAGCCTGTTATAAGTTGCTGTGAAATACGGACGGTTGATAATCAAGGCGCGCTATACGGCTTGCTATATCTCACTATACTTTGCTGTACGTCGCTATACTTTGCTATAACTTGACAATAATCGGCCCGTTACCATCCGGGATATAACGGACCCCAAGCCAACGCTGGCTTGGGGTCCGTCTTGTACTATGGCTCTTTTGACTATGAGCGCTCGTATTTCGTGGCCCGCCCGGTTCCCTGCCTTACGATTGCATTCCGTTCAAGCAGAGATTCGAGTGCCGCCAACGTCCGCATGCGGCTCAGCCCCGTCTGTTTTTCAATCTCGCTTCGCGACATAATTCGACCGCCCGACAAGGCTTTGAGAACCTGGGCCTCTTCCTCGGACCCTTCAAGGGCATCGGTAACGGGCAATGTGACGGCCACCATGCCGCCGCGAACATCAAAAATTGGTTGATTGATCGAATCGCGATAGGCACGTCTAATGCGCGCGATTCCCGTACCAAATTTCTCGATGTAATCCAGCTTTAAGAAGGCCTCTGCAACGATGGGGTTTCTGAGCACGGATATCTGCCCATACAGGTATTGTTCCGTCGTCAAACCGGCGGGCAGCGATCCAGGAGAGGTCACAACGACGCGATTATCGTACAGGGCAATTTGAACGTTCGCTCGAACGTCCCACGTCCGATGCACCAAAGCATTTGCGACAGCTTCGCGAAACGCCTCGAGAGGAATTCGATCGGTTTGGACGCGCTCCATCCCTTCGATACGCTCATAACGGTAGTAGCGTGCAAACATAGCTACCGCCCTGTCCACCTGCTCAATTGCGGATACATTTGTCGCCGCTTCGCGATCCAAGATCACATCCTCGGTATCACCAAAACGGACGCAATCGATGCCCGGAAAATCATTCTTATCCGCCAAAATCGCCGCAGCGTTGGTATAGCCGTCCTTGCCGAGCAAGCGAAGCGTGCGCATAATATCCGACGTTAGTTCAGAAATGCCGAGATGTTCAACACATTTATGCTCGAGCGTGTGAAAACTCAAGTCCTGGCGAGCCGACGTGAGCGCGTCGAACGTTACGTTGCTGCCTTCGAGCGTCAGCCTGCCATACTCAAACCGGTCGACCTCCACTGTTGCCGAATCGTTTCGCCTGTAGGCCTTTCCCTTGCTTCGATAGGGTTTGTCCTGGCCCTCATAAACCGTAAGGATTACGGTCCCGTGTTTCTCATCGGGCTCGAGCGTGTAACGGGGAGCGGGGTCCAAGCTGTCATTAATCATGTTCTCGATGCGAAGACACTCTGCGACCGGATCCGCAAGGCCGACAGCCACGCCCTCGTCATCAACGCCAAACTCAATCTTGCCCGTCCCGTAGTTTGCATAGGCACTCACCGTTTTAAGAAACGTCGGCGTAACGCTTTCCTTGTATTCGACTGTAGGGCTCTCTCTAACAACCATATGCACAACCTCTTCGTTTCGTACTATTCATGACCGTATTATAAGACGAAAACTGTTTGCGTATTGATTTATCCAAGACGCAAATGGTTTTCGTCTGTCAATACGTCTGCAATCCAAACGAAAAGAGCCCCGAGCTCGTTTGAACTCGGGGCTCTTTGTGCCGCACATCTATGAGAAGAGTAATTCGATGCGTACGAGCGCTACTCCATGAAGCCGCCCTGGGATGGCGGCAACCTCGTCAATGGGTTCAGGTTTACATGCATCAACTTGGTGCAAACTAACCTGACTCCCATGCACCAAGGGAGTGACTAGAGCTCGCAGGCAACCTTGTAGCCATCGCCGATGGCATCGCGGATGTTGCCACACTTCTTGGCATCGCCCAGCACGTGGGTGGCAACGCCGGCAGCGGCAAGGTCGTCGGCCAGCTTGGTATTGGGACGATAGCCCATGGCAAGCACCAGCGTATCGGCACCGGTGATGGTGTGGACCTCGCCATCCTTCTCGTAGCTGATGGCATCCTCGGTAATCTCGGTCACCTTGGCCTCGGTCAGCACGTGAACGCCCTTGGAGAGCATGCGCGTGATGAGCACTGCGCGACCGGCACCACCCTCGTTGGCGGCGAGCGTCTTGGTCATCTCGATGACGGTGACATCGCGGTTGGCCGGCGACAGGTCGTTGACCAACGGGGCCAGGTAATCGGCCGTCTCGCAGCCGACGGTGCCGCCGCCCACGATGACGATCTTCTTGCCCGGGAAAGCCTTGCCACCCAGCAGGTCGTCAGCCGTCATGACCTGCTTAAAGCCCTGCATGAAGGCCGGGGCGATGGGCTCGGCGCCATAAGCTAGGACGACCTTGTAGCCGGCGTAGTCACGCTGAATGTCCTCGGCCGAAAGCTCGGTACCAAAAACGCACTTCACGCCCGCCTCAGCAAGACGGCGATACTGATATTTGATCACGCGGGTGAGCTCCTGCTTTGCCGGCGGAACGGCCGCGATGCGCATCTCGCCACCCGGCTCATCCTGCTTGTCAACGAGCACCACGTTGTGTCCGCGCTTGGCGGCAATGTAGGCAGCCTCCATACCCGCAGGACCAGCGCCCACAACGAGCACGTTCTTAGCCTCGGCGGCAGGCTCGTAGCCAGCCTCGTCGCGCTCCACGTCCGGGTTGACGGTGCAGGAGATGCGCTTGCCAAACATGATGCCGTTCAGGCAGCGCAGGCAGCCAATGCAGGGGCGGATGTCGTCGGCGTTGCCGGCAGCGGCCTTGTTGCAGAACTCGGCATCGCACAGATTGGCGCGGCCCATCATACAGATGTCGGCAGCGCCGTCCTCGATCAGCTCCTCGGCGATCCAAGCCTCGTTGATACGTCCGACGGTGGCGACGGGAATGTTGACGTGCTTTTTAATCTCGCGCGAGCAGGCGGCGTGCGAGGCCTGCTGCGTACCGGCGGCGGGAATCGCGGAGCCGCGCTTGATAGTGGTGCCGCCCGACACGTGAATCATGTCGACGCCGGCCTTTTCCAGGCGACGCGAGACGTAGATCATGTCGTTGAGGGTCAGGCCGCCATCGGTGTACTCATCACCCGAGATGCGGACGTCGATGATAAAGTCCTTGCCGCAGCGCTCGCGAATCTCGGCGATGACCTCGAGCAAAAAGCGCATGCGGGCATCGAGCGAGCCGCCGTACTCGTCGGTGCGCTTGTTGTAGAGCGGAGTCAAAAAGCCGCCGAGCATGCCGTGGGCGTGCGCCGCGTGGACCTCGACGCCATCGACACCGGCCTTCTGCATACGCACGGCAGCGTCGCCAAACTGATGCGTGAGCTCGTGGATCTCATCGACCGTGATAGGACGCGGCGCCTCGCGGGCATAGGACGGGCCCACAAAGGACGGAGCGATCAGGCGCGGCGTGCCCGGAATGTTAAAGGCCATGTAGGCGGGGTGGAAGAGCTGCGGCATGATCTTGCAGCCGTACTCGTGGACGGCTGCGGCGAGCTTTTCCCAGCCGGGGATAAACGTGTCGTCGTAACAGCACATGTCACCCGGCAGATAGGTATAGGTGGGCTCGACCGTCACGACCTCGGTGATGATCAGGCCCACGCCGCCCTTGGCGCGAGCACGGTAATGATCGACCAAGTCGTCGGTCACATAGCCGTGATCGGCTAGGTTGGTAGATACCGGCGGCATAAAGACGCGGTTCTTGACCTCGGTCGTACCGACCTTGATCGGGCTAAAGAGCATCGGATAGGCGGAGGACTCCATACAGGGTTCCTTTCGTTTGAGCCGCTCGGCGGCAGTTGCTAACGTACTTATCGTATCAGCAACCGCCGCATCCGCAGTCATACATGCCCAAAAGCCGGTCGGCTAATGAATACCGCGGCCCAAGTCTTCGGCGATTTTGTCGACGCCTTTCAGCGCGGCACAGGTCTTTTTGTTGGAGCAATGCCCCGTGCAAACGCCACCCTGAGCGCAGTCGGCGCAGGCGCCCTTGCGGTAGATGCGCACGCATACCGCGACAAACGCAACACCGATAACAGCCAGTACAACAATATCGATAGGTGCCATAGCAAGCCTCCTCTAGTTAACCATCACTTACTTTAACCCATTCTCCACCTACCAAAAAGGGACAGGTTTATTTTGGTCGGTTTTATCTGCAGAAACGCCATATCTCCCCCACCAAAAAGCCCGAGTGTCGCTGGGACACCCGGGCTCGTGAAAAGGGGCTAATCCTTATTCGGAACTAGGCGGAAACTGCGGCGGAAGCAGTGTTGGTCTCGTCCTCGTCGGTCCATGCATGCTTGGGCATGGGACGGAAGATCTGGAAGAGCATCGCAACCAGCAGCACGATGGCCACAACCGTCCAGATACCAAACTGTCCCAACACAAGCAGGTTGTAGAACTGGTTGATGAACAGGCCGATCACCCAAGCGAAGATGCACTCGTAACCGATGGCAATCGCGAACCACTTGCCGGAATCCATCTGGTTGCGGATGGCACCCATGGCAGCAAAGCACGGAGCGCACAGCAGGTTGAACGCGCCAAAGGCGACGCAAGCGCCCATGGTGGGGAACATGCCGGCAAACGCGGTCCACAGGCTCGGGTCGGTCTCGGCGGCATCAGCCACGGACAGCAGCGAGCCGGCGGTGGCGACGACGTTCTCCTTGGCGACAAGGCCCGAGACGGACAGCGCTGTTGCCTGCCAGGTGCTAAAGCCAAGCGGGGCGAAGATCCAGGAGATCAGGTTACCGAGCATGGCCAGCACGGAGTAGTCCATGAACTCCTCGGAGATGCCGTCCATCGCGGGCAGGTAGCCAAAGGAACCGTTGTAGCTACCAAAGTTGGACAGGAACCAAACCACGACAGTGGACGCGAAGATGACCGTACCAGCCTTCTTGATAAAGGCCCAGCAGCGCTCCCACACGTGCAGCGCCCAAGAGCGGATCGCCGGGAAGTGGTAGGCAGGAAGCTCCATAACAAACGGCGTCGGGCGGCCGGCGAAGAGCTTGGTCTTCTTGAGCATGAGGCCCGAGGCGATGACGGCAAAGACGCCCAGGAAGTAGAAGAGCGGGCTGATCCACGCGGCGGTGGTGGAAGAATCGCCGATGATGGAGCCCATGAGCAGGGCGATGATCGGCAGCTTGGCGCCACAGGGGATGAACGTGGTGGTCATGACCGTCATGCGGCGGTCCTTCTCGTTCTCGATGGTCTTGGTAGCCATGACGCCGGGAACGCCGCAGCCCGAGGACACGAGCATGGGGATAAAGGACTTACCGGACAGGCCAAAGCGGCGGAACACGCGGTCCATGATGAAGGCGACGCGGGCCATGTAGCCGCAGTCCTCCAGGAAAGAGAGCATCACGAACAACAGGAACATCTGCGGGACAAAGCCCATGATGGCGCCGATGCCGGCCACGATACCGTCGCAGACGAGGGAGTCAACAAGACCGCCGTCCTCGGTGCCGCCCGCCACAAGGGCGTCGTGCACCACGGTGGTGATACCCGGGACATAGGGGCCGTACTGCGCCGGGTCGACCGAGTCGGCGTTATCGCCCGCAGCCTCGACAGCTGCGTCGTAGGCGTCGCGACCCTGGCCGAGCACATACCAGCCGTCGGTGCCAAAGAGCTGGTCGTTGGTGAAGTCGGTCACCGTGCCGCCCAGGGTGGAAACGGCGATGTAGTACACGCAGAACATGATGACCACAAAGATCGGCAGGCCCAGAATACGGTTGGTAACCACGCGGTCGATCTTCTCGGAGGTGCTCATCTTGGCAGGAGCCTTGGTCATGCACTCGTCAATGATGTGGGCAATCACGCCATAGCGCTCACCGGTGATGATGGACTCGGCATCGTCGTCGCAGTCCTGCTCGCACTGGGTGACCAGCTCCTCCACGCGAGCGGCCTTCTCCTTGGTGAGGTTGATGAGCTTGCAGGCGTCTGCATCGCGCTCAAACAGCTTGACGGCGTAGTAGCGACGCTTGTTGGCGGGAACGCTCGCCGGAAGGTTGTTCTCGATGTGGTCCAGAACGTCCTCGATGGAGGAATCGAACTTGTGCTCCGGCACCTGGCCCTTAGAAGAAGCGGACTTCTTGACCTGCTCGAAAAGCTCCTTGATGCCCTTGTTCTTAAGAGCCGAGATCATCATGACCGGACAACCGAGCTTCTTGGAAAGCTTGTCGGTGTCGATCTTGTCGCCGTTCTTCTCGACCAGGTCGGCCATGTTGAGGGCAACGACCACGGGCAGGCCGGTCTCGATAACCTGAAGCGCCAGGTACAGGTTACGCTCGAGGTTGGTGGCGTCGACCACCTGAACGACGACATCGGGCTCGCCGCTCATGAGGTAATCGCGCGAGCATTGCTCCTCGGGGCTGTAAGGGGAAAGCGAGTAGATGCCAGGGAGGTCCGTGATGGTAACGTTCTTGTCGCTTAGGAGCTTGGCTTCCTTTTTCTCAACCGTGACGCCGGGCCAGTTGCCAACGTAGCCGTTGGCGCCGGTGATCAGGTTGAAAAGCGTGGTCTTGCCGCAGTTGGGGTTACCCGCCAACGCGACATGGATCTGAGAATCCGCCATTCAATCCTTCTTCCTTGTGTGCCCGCGCTGCTTTCTCCGCGCAGGCTGGATAATGTGCTTCAAAGACGCCGCATTAAGTTAGAAAAACCTAACTTTATCTGCAGAAATATGCGCCGCAAGTCCTTACTGAACCTCGACGACGGCGGCCTCCTCCTTGCGGATGGAAAGCTCGTAGCCGCGCACGTTGATCTCGACCGGATCACCGAGCGGTGCAACCTTCACGACCTTGAACGAAGTGCCCTTGATGAGCCCCAGGTCCATAAGGTGGCGGCGAAGCGCACCCTCACCGTGAAGCTTGACGATGGTGGAGCTCTCGCCCACCTTAACGTCACCCAACGTCTTCATTTACTTGTCCCCCTTTCAGTGCGTACAGAATTACCGTCGACTAACCGACGGTCATGATGTGCATGGCCACCTTGGAATCGATACCAAAGCGTGCGCCCAGCACAGTGACGATGATATTGGCGCCACTCGAGCTCACCACGTGGATTTCGCTGCCCTCGACAAAGCCGAGGTCCTTGAGGTGGTGCTTCATATCCTCATTGCCCTTTACGCGAGACACGCGCACGGTTTCGCCCGCTTTTACCATCGAAAGCGGCATGGCCGGCATCTGCGGTCCGCAAGACATGAGTTGCTCCTAACGTCAGTTCGTCCTCAACATCGACGCGATAAAAGTTAACCACGTCTATGTTCGCTTTAGTAAACTAGCACGTGGTTAACTTTTTGGAAAGGGTCCCCATTCAGATTTCGAAAAAGTTTCCTATACGAAACAAAGGCGCCGCAAAGACTGTCTCTTTGCGGCGCCTTGCCATACCAATTGATGCAACAGAGGGGACTGCCCCTTTGTCACATTGTTGAGGTTAGAGCGAGAGGTTTCTGATCGACGTAACGCAGGAGGCCTCATCTACGCCCGAAACGCGGAAGATGATGTCCTCGCCGCACTCGCCGTAGAGAGCCATGAGTCCCATGACATCGCGGCCATCCGTGTGGCGATCGCCGATGCTGACTGACACGTCGCTACGATGCTTGGCAATGATGTCATAGAGCAGCGCAACCGGGCGGGCATGTAATCCCAACGGATCTTTAATCGTCTTTGTAAACTCGACCATGTCCCCTCCCACGACATCGCACATTCGGCCGGCAAAACCCAGCCACGTGGTAGCTATTGTACCGTTAGATGCTTCTCGAGAGCTCCTCTGAACACCTCGTGGTCAAAAAGTGGCAAATATGAGTACTGTCACCAATTTAGTAGCAGCAAAATCGAGAGCAAATTGCCTAATTTGAGCGATTCGAAGAGGTTGAAAGCCGTCAAACGCCCTTTAAAGGGAGTTAGATAAATCGATTTTGAGCCCATTTTCGCTCAGAGCAGGCCGAAAAATATGGCACTTCTTTTGCAACAGTACTCATATTTGGCATTTTTTGACCACGGGGGCCAAGACCATGCCCCAAAACACAAAAGGAGGGGCCTCGTAAGGCCCCTCCTTAGGAAAGGGAATCGATTTATTCCACAGCCGTAGATTAATCCTAGCCGCTACTCCATCATATCGAGGACGGAAAGGCGAAGCTCGTTCTCGGCGGCCTCGGGATCGGTCTCGCGCAGGCGGTTGATGTAGCGGTTGTACCACATCACGGCAAGGCCCAAGAAGACAACCACGCCGCCAACGTTGTAGACCAGCGTCAGCCACAGCGGCTGATCGAGCGGAATGGTGCCGCAGATAAGCACGAAGCAGAAGACCACAAGCAGGAATGCGGCAACGACCAGGCCAAAGCTGCGCGAACCCATGCGGAAGCCACGGGGAGCGGCGTCAAAGTTCTTGCGCAGCATAAAGTAGGCAAGCAAAATCAGCAGCGGTGGGAGCAGAGCGGTGGCAGCCGTCATGTTGGTGACGATCATGAGCAGGTCGTCGAGGTTACCGGAGCCCAGGGCCGGAATGATCAGGATGGGGACGACGATGGCGAACTGCAGCCAAGCAGCGCGGGCAGGAATGCCATGCTCGTTGAGCTCGACGATCTTGCTACCAAAGACGCCCTTGGGGATCTCGGTGAAGAAGACCTTGATGGGAGCGGAGGTCCACATCATGAGGGAGCCCAGCGTGGCGGCGAGAAGGATCAAGCCGATGGCGCGCGTAGACACTTCCATGGGAATGCCAAAGTGGGCAAAGACAGCGCCGAATACGTCGAAGATACCGGTGGAGATGGCAACGCCGCCCTCGGGGATGAACAGGTTAACCAGCAGCGAAGCGCCTGCATACAGAAGGCCGATGGTCAGGCCGGCGATAACGACGGTGCGCACGAAGGCCTTGACGCCACCCTTAAGGTCGTTAAGGAACACGCCGACAGACTCAGCGCCGCCAACGCCCTGGATGATCCAGGCAAGCGTACCGAAGAAGCCCCACGCAGTTGCGAAGTTGCTCATGTCGGGAGCCATGTTAGCGGGAGTAGGAGCCGTAGCGAACTCAACGCCGCCAAAGGCAGCAGCCAGGGACAGCAGGATGAACACGGCGGTCAGGCCGAGAGCCGCGGTCGAACCGAAGGAGGAAATGGAGCCGATCCACTTAGCGCCCTTGGTCGAAACCCACGTGGCGATAGCAAAGACGACGATCTCGATAATGGTGATCCACAGCTGCGAAAGCTCGGCGTTGGCACCAAAGAACACGTAGCTCGCGTAGATGATGACGTTGGGCAGGACGGACGCAAAGAAGAACAGGTTAACGAACCAGTAGCTAAATGCCGTCAGGAACGCCCAGCGACCACCCATCGAGGTCTTAACCCATGCGTACACGCCAGACTCGGAGTCCTTGTTGAGGCCGACGAACTCGGCGGTAACCAGGGTATAGGGGACAAAGTACAAAAGCGTGGCGAAGAAGAACGACGGCGCAGCTGCCAAGCCGATGGCCGCGTTGTTGTTGATGATGTTCTTGATACCGAACACGGCGGCGACCGTCATGCCCAGCAGAGCGAACGAACCAATCGTTCCTCGTTTTTCAGAGCTCATAAGCCCTCCCAATCATCTGTTAAATGTCATCTAAAACCGTCCGAGCTGCAAGTGCAAACACGGATGGCGCACCTGCTAAGGGGAATGGGGAAAAGGGAGTCAACAAAGCCATCCCCCTTAACGGCGCGAAGCAAACGTCCAGGCGGACGAATACTACTTGTTGGGGAAGGAATAACCTTCGACTGTCACGTGCAGTACCACGACGCGGGGATCCGCGGCATCGGCCACGACACGGTAGGCCTCGTCAATTTCGACGACGGCAACGCCGCCGGCGGGAATCGTCACGGTCTCCCCCGTACCCTCAAAGCGCTCGCGATCATCGATATCGCTGTAGGCGCGCGTACAGGTAAGATCGGCCTTGGAAGCCACCTCAACGGTCAGATTGCCGTCGAGCGGGGCGAGCACGGCATGGTAGCGACGGTGACCGACCAGATCGGCAGTAGCCGCCTCGTGGGCGTTCACCCACCAATACACCAGCGAGTCGCCGATAGAGTACGCCACATCGTGCTGCAGTTCAGAAACGCCGTCGAGTGCCTGACCGGTACGCATCCACTTCTTGACGGACTTCATCTGGGCGTCGAAATCGGCACGCGAGTTAAAGATATGCATGACTTATGCCTCCTTAATGGGTGCCAGCGCCTGAGCCAGATCGGCAGACGTCAGCGGTCGCAGGGACACCTCAAAGCTGAAGCTCTCAAAACGGGTGCGATAGGAATCGAGCACCTCGGAACCCCAAGAGTTCGAGCCAAGGCCGAGCAGCTGGTCGTTGATGTTGACCGTAACCGTGTCGCCCGGGACAAGATCGTAGACATGCTTGGCGCTATCGATAGCCTCGCAGCTATAGGGCCATGCGGAGAACGAGAACGGATTGGAAGCGGCGTCGCTCGGACGCGTCACGACCAGACCGTCACCGTGGCTGGAGCGCAGGGCAACCCAGCGGGTACCCTCGCGGTTGGCACAGTCCTGAGGCATAACGTAGGGCGTGAACATGTCGTCGACCGTAGTGCGGTAATGACCGACCGGGTTGGCACGCAGCGAGTCCGGATAGTTCTCGCCCGGGCCGTGGCCATACCACTCGACGGCACGATCGCAACCGGGAACCTCAAAGGAGATGCCGATGCGCGGGATAATGTCCGAATAGTCGCCGTAGGGCTCGCCGGAAACCTTGAGGTCGACGCGACCGCTCGGAAGCACGGTGTAGACAAGCTCGACGCGCATGCCGAACGCGCGGACGGGAGGAGCAATACGTTGGCTCACGGTAACGACGACCGCATTGCCGTCCTGCTTCCAAAAAACCTTGCGGGTGGACGTCTGCATTACATCAATGAAGTTGTCCTTCCACAGGGAGTCGTACTCCTGGGCGTGGTTGTCGACGAGCGGATGCCAAAAACCAACCTGGGGACCAGAGGCCATGACGTCACGCCCGGATGCCTTCCACTTGCTCACGGTGCCGTTGACCTTGCTGAAGGTCAGCTCGCCGTTGAGGGAGTGAATGCGAATCTCCTGCTCGGTCTCCTCGACCGTAAGCTCAGAACGAGCTGGGGCGGCGATGGCCGGCGCCGGATGGTTTGCGATGGCAAACTGGCTTGCACCCAGCTGGAACATCGGCTCGCACCAGACGTGAGCGGCCATGGTGTAGGCGCGCACGGTCAGCAGGGTCTCGCCTACCGCGGCCTCGCGAATCACCAGCGGAAGCTGGACGGACTCGCCGGGGGCAACCGCACCGGGCATGAGCGTCTTGCGGCAAACCACGTCGCCGTCCACCAGGGTCTCCGCCGACAGGCAAACATCCTCGAGGGTGGTAAACCAACGCTTGTTGGTGACGGTCAGCTCGCCCGCCTCGGCATCGTAGGCCATGCGAACCGGGCAGATGACCTGACCATACTCAGTGAGGCCCGGGCTCGGCTGCTGCCAAGGGAACACCATGCCGTCGATGCAGAAGTTGCTGTTATTGGGGTAATCGCCGTTGTCGCCACCATACATATCGTAGGCAACGCCGTCCTCGGTCACAGCAGCCAAACCGTGGTCGCACCATTCCCAGATAAACTGGCCTTGGATGCAATCCCAGCGATCGAAGACCTCCTGGTACTCGGACAGACCTCCGGGGCCATTACCCATGGAGTGGCCATACTCGCAGTTGATGCGCGGCTTGGGGAACGGATGCTCACCAAAGTCGTTCATCTGCGACACACGGGAGTACATCGTGGAAATGACGTCGACGGTATCGGCGTTGCGGTCCTCCTCGTAGTGGACCGGACGACCATCGAGCTCGTGAGCCTTGGCGTACATCGCGCGGATGTTGCAGCCATAGCCGCTCTCGTTGCCCAGCGACCACATGATGATGCACGCGTGGTTGCGCTCCTGCATCACCAGGCGCTCAATACGGTCGACGTAGGCCGGCTCCCATGCCGGGTCGTCGGTAACCAGGGCGATGTTGCCGATATTCTCGAAGCCGTGGCTCTCCATATCGGTCTCGGCGACCAGCATGATGCCATACTCATCACACAGCTCGTAGAAGCGCGGGTCATTGGCATAGTGAGAGGTGCGCACTGCGTTGATGTTGTGCTGCTTCATGAGCTCCAGGTCGCGGCGCATGCGATCGAGGCCCACGGCGCGGCCCTTCTGATCGTCGTGATCGTGGCGGTTGACGCCATGCATCTTAAAGTAAGTGCCGTTGAGGTAGATATGATTGCCCTCGACCGTCACCTCGGCAAGACCCTGGCGATGCGGGACGTACTCGCTCACCTTGTCGCCGTCGTAGACCTCAAACGTAAGATCGTAGAGGAAGGGGTCCTCGGGATTCCAGAAGTGGGCATCGGTCACGCTGCACTCGGCATGGCCGTCGACGCACTCACCCGTAGCCACCACGTTCTCGCCATCGCTGAGCGTAAACACAACGCGGGAAGCGCCCTCGGCAACCGTATCGAGCGTGATCAGAGCGGCATCGCCCTCGCGGTGCGTGCGGAACCTAAAGTCGACCAGGTGCGCGGCGGGACGCTGCATAAGGTACACATCGCGGAAGATGCCCGAGGCCCACCACATGTCCTGATCCTCGATGTAGCTGCCATCGCTGTACTGCAGGACCTTGACCGCAAACAGGTTGTCGCCCTCGACGAGCGCGTCGGTCACGTCGAACTCGGCAGACAGGCGCGAACCCTTGGTCATGCCGATATACTGACCGTTGACGTACAGCTCGCCATAGCTCTCGATGCCGTCGAAGCGAATGATCTCGCGAGCGCCGGCAGGAACGGCGGGAAGGTTGACGATGCGCTGGTAGACGCCCGTGGGGTCGTCGGAGGGAACGAACGGCTGATCAACCGGGAACGGGAAACCCTCGTCGGTGTAGGCAAGGTTGCCATAGCCGCCCACCTGCCACAGGTGCGGAACCTCCACGTGATCCCACTCGGGCTTGTACGTGGAGAGTTCCTCGTTGGAGACGGCAGCGGGGCCCTCAAAGAGGCGGAACTGCCACGAGCCGGACAGCTGGACAAACCCGCGCGACAGCTCGCGGCTGTACGTTGCAGCGAGATCGGCAGTCTCGTAACCCATAAAGTACGCATGGGGTGCCAGGCGGTTCCTGTGGGTGAGCGCTTGGTTTTCCCAATCGTTAATGGCGTCCATGGTGATGCTCCTTCATCATCGTAGTGATTCTTGTGCAACCGGTTGTCCTTATCTTACGGGCGATGCAAAAAACTGTGCAACCGGTTGTCCGCTGAACGGTCGATTTGGTCGGGTTAACGGTGCAACCGGTTGTACAACCGCGACACTTATGTCACCCTGAGTATCGAAACTCAGCGCAAGACATCGTTCTCAAGCTCGTAGGCAACCGCCACGCCCGCTGATATCTCACCCATACGAGACGTATTCGATTGCGGCTTGGTTGCAAAACGACACCGGTCACCGGATATCATGAACACTGTTCAGGCGCACTATAGTAAGCTGTATCCGCACCAGCCCGTATCAGCGACAACATCGACCGCATTCTCCAGGAGACGCCATGACCCAACCAGTTCGCACCGCACCTACGCTTGCCGAGGTTGCCGCAGCTGCCGGCGTGTCGCGCTCCACGGCATCGCGCGCTCTCAACGATTCGCCCCGCATTAGCGAGGAAACCAAAAGGCGCGTCCGCGCGGCGGCCAAGGAAGTCAATTTTGTCCCCAACGCTCGTGGCCGAGCGCTCGCTGTCGGGCGCACGGAAATCATCGCCGTGCTCGTGACCGAGCCTCTGAGTGAACTCTTCAGCGACCCCACCTATAGCGAGTTTTTGAGCGGCATTACCGAGGAACTGTCGGAGTCGTCCTATCTGCCCGTTATCTTGCAGGCGTCTTCTACGCATGAGCGCAACCGCGCACGCGAGCACTTTGAGCGCCGCTCGTTCGACGCCGTGATCGACGTCTCTCCCTACAAAGGCAGCGAGCTGCTCGAGGTGCTGCGCGAGCTGGGCGTACCCACCGTGTTGTGCGGCCAGCTCGAGGGCCACCCCTATCGCGATGTGTTCTCGACGGTCTACTCTGACGACGAAGAGGGCGGACATTTTGCGGCACTCGCCATGAAGGATCGCGGGCGCAAAGATATCGTCGCCGTGTTGGGACCGCAAGACAACCCCGCTGTTGTCGACCGCCTGCGCGGCTACCGCGCCGTCTTGGGCGAAGACCTCCCAGACGCAAACGTTATCTATACCGGCTGGAACAGCGGAGACGGCTATCAGGCCATGCACCAGATCCTCGCGCGCGAGATTGCTTTCGATGGCGTGCTCTGCGGATCGGACCGTATCGCGGCTGGCGTCATCACCGCACTCAACGAGGCAGGCCTATCCGTTCCTGCGGACGTTTCTGTCGTCGGCTTCGACGATCACGAGATTGCGGCGCGCTGCGTCCCCGCGCTCACGACCGTCCGCCAGCCCCTGCGCGAAGAAGGACACATGGCCGCCAACATTGCGCTCGACATGATCAAGGGTGCCGAGCCCACCACCTCCGTGATGCATATGCAGCTGATCCAGAGAGACTCGCTATAAGAAACTGGGGCAGGCTTTCTGCCAGACAGTTGTTGCGGAAAGCCTGCCCCGTTTTGAGCGCTCATTCTGGGGCACAGTTTCCGTTAGACAGCTCAACCGGAAACTGTGCCCCATTATTTTGCCGAATACTGGGTCGCGCTTTCCCAGAGGACCCCCTTTGGGAAAGCGCGACCCCTTCTGGACGCAGATTCCGGGTTGTAGTTTCCCGGCGCACGACGGCAAGCCTCCAAACCATGACGTCACGACATAAAAAACGAGGGAAGGCCCGCGTCCTTCCCTCGTTACAGGCAATATGTAGCCGTTCGCCTACATCAGGCGCAGACTGACGTCCTTGAGCTGGGCGCCGCTAACGGCACTCGGAGCGCCCGACATAAGGTCGGAGCCGCTGGCCGTCTTGGGGAACGCCATGACGTCGCGAATGGAATCAGAGCCGGTAAGCAGCATGCACACGCGGTCCAGACCCAGAGCAAAACCGCCCATCGGGGGCGCACCAAACTTGAGCGCCTCCATGAGGAAGCCGAACTGAGACTCGGCGCGCTCCTCGGTAAAGCCCAGGAGCTTGAGCATGGACATCTGCATCTCGGCGTTGTGGATACGCATGCCGCCGCCGCCGGCCTCAAAGCCGTCCATGACAAAGTCGTAGGTGCAAGAACCGGCTGCCAGCGGATCCGCCTCGATCTTGGCGATGTCGGTCTCGGTCGGCAGGGTAAAGGGCTGATGCTCGGCAGCGTAAGCCTTGCGGTCCTCATCCCAGTGGAACAGCGGGAAGTTGACGACCCACAGGAAGTCGTGGCCCTCGCGCTTGATCTCAAGCGCGTTGGCCATGTGGGAACGCATGCCACCCAGGATCTCGTCAGAGAGCAGGCGCGGGCCGGCGGCGAACATCACAAGGTCGCCGGGCTCGACGTCCATGCGCTCGCGCAGAGCCGCCATCTCCTCGTCCGAGAAGAACTTGACGATGGGGCTGTTGATGGAGCCGTCCTCGCGGAAGGCAATCCAGGCCAAGCCCTTGGCGCCAAACGTGGAGGCCACGCCGGCAAGCTTATCGATCTTGGCACGTGCCCAGGCACCAGCGCCCTTGGCGTTGATGGCCTTGACGACAGAGCCCTCCTCGTTTGCGGCAGTCGCAAAGACCTTGAACTTGGAGTTGGCAAAGATGTCGGTCAGGTCGACCAGGTGCATGCCATAGCGGGTATCGGGCTTGTCGGAGCCATAGGTGTCCATGGCATCCCAGTAGTTCATACGACGCAGCGGCGTGGGCATCTCGACACCCATGCGGCCGAAGGCATCGGCAAGAACCTCTTCGAGCGCGCTCATGACATCGTTCTGGTCCACGAAGGACATCTCGATATCGACCTGGGTGAACTCGGGCTGACGGTCGGCACGCAGGTCCTCGTCGCGGAAGCACTTGGCAACCTGGTAGTAGCGCTCAACGCCACCAACCATGAGCAGCTGCTTCAGAAGCTGCGGGGACTGCGGCAGGGCGTAGAAGTTACCCGGCTGAATACGGCTGGGAACGATGAAGTCGCGGGCGCCCTCGGGCGTGGACTTAAACAGGGAGGGCGTCTCGACCTCCATGAACTCACGGTTGTGCAGCGCCTCGCGAATGGCAAAGGTGAAGTCGGAGCGCAGCTTGAGGTTGGCCATCATCTCGGGACGGCGGAGGTCCAGATAGCGATAGCGCAGGCGGGTGTCCTCGCTGGTCTCGATGCCGTCCTCGATCTGGAACGGCGGGGTGACGGACGTGTTGAGAACCTCGGCGTGGTCGGTCAGGACCTCGATCTCGCCGGTCGCGAGCTTGGTGTTGGTGGTCTCCTCGCCACGCGCGCGCACGACGCCGTGGATCTTGATGGGCCACTCGGGACGCATGGTCTCGGCGATCTTAAAGGCATCGCCATCGGAGTGCTCGGGGTCGAAGGTGAGCTGCGTGATGCCCTCGCGGTCGCGAAGGTCGCAGAAGATAAGGCCGCCGTGGTCGCGGCGACGGCTCACCCAACCGGTGAGGGTGACCTCTTCGCCCACGTTCTCGAAGCGAAGCTCGCCGCAGGTACGGGTGTGCATGGAATGCTCATCGATGGGACGGGTCTGGCTCATACCAGTGATCCTCCTTTATGGATCTGTGCCGCCCCGTGTCGTTCCGGGCGGCGTCGTACAGATTTGCCCAGCCTGCGTAAACCGCGCAGCCGGACATGGCGTTCTATCTTATCGCACCTGTGTCGATGTACCGCGGAAAAGTAGCTCCTGCCCAAAGACTTGACGGAGACGAAACAATTGATGCGTCGCAGTGTCTGCCGACGCGCGCCCCGTGCGACAATGTGCCCCAATACAACTGCACTCGGAAAGGCCCGTCATGACTGCACGCCTCATCGTTATGGATATCGACTCCACGCTCATCAACCAGGAGGTCATCGACCTGTTGGGCGAGGAGGCAGGCGTGGGCGGGCAAGTTGCGCAGATCACCGAGCGCGCCATGCGCGGCGAGTTGGACTTTAAGCAAGCGCTCGAGGAGCGCGTGGGGCTGCTCGCCGGCCTGGACAAGAGCGTGTTTGAGCGCACCTTTGAGCGCGTGACATTTACCCCCGGCGCGTTGGAACTTGTGCGCTCGGCGCACAGCAAGGGCTGGAAGGTCGGCGTGGTGAGTGGCGGCTTCCACGAGGTCGCTGACAAGATCGTAGCCGCCGCGGGCATCGATTTTTGCCTGGCCAACCGCCTGGAAGTCATGGACGGCAAGCTCACCGGTAAGTTGGCTGCCGACATTGTGACCAAGGAGTCCAAGCTCATCCAGCTGCTGGACTGGGCAGTTGAGTGCGGCGTCGACATGGCCCACACGGTCGCTATTGGCGACGGGGCAAATGACATCCCCATGATCCAAGCCGCGGGCACGGGCATCGCGTTTTGTGCCAAGCCCAAGACGCGCGAGGCAGCCCCGTTTGCCATCGACGAGCGCAACCTCATGCTCGCCATGGACATCATCCTGCGTGACTAGCCGATCCGTCTAACAACAGAATCAATTCCTCTATGTCTAGTTTCCGAACGATTTTGTTCTAATGTTCGGAAACTACCCTTCTCGTGCTAGACTTTGCACCGTCGAAGGGAACATATATGGATAAGCGAGATCTTGAGCAATTGCTGAGCGATGTTGCCGACGGAGCAGTCGCCCCGGCAGTCGCCCTCACGCGCATCCAGACGGCGCCAACCGCCGATCTGGGTTTTGCGCAGCTCGATCTCTCGCGCGGGGTGCGCCAAGGAGCCGGCGAGGTTGTCTACGGCGCCGGTAAAACCGCCGAGCAGATTGCCGCCATAATCAAAGCATTGCGCGATGCCGGCCAGGAGCGCATCCTGGTCACGCGCCTGGATGCCGAAAAAGCAGCCCGTACCTCGGAGCTCCTCGACAACGGCATCGACCTGGGATATGTCCCGGACGCACAGCTCGCCCTCGTGGGCGGCAAGCCCTCCCCTACCGGCAACGGACGCATCGTCGTCGCCTGCGCCGGCACGAGCGACCTGCCCGTCGCCGAGGAAGCCGCGTTGACGGCCGAGTTCTATGGCAACGAGGTCGACCGCCTCTACGACGTGGGTGTCGCCGGCCTGCACCGCCTGCTCGCGCATGCCGAGGAACTTGCTCAGGCGCAGGTGATCATTGCCGTCGCCGGCATGGAGGGCGCGTTGGCGAGCGTTATCGGCGGCCTGGTGAGCTGTCCGGTCATCGCCGTTCCCACCAGCGTGGGCTACGGCGCAAGTTTTGGTGGCGCAGCCGCGCTGCTCGCCATGCTCAACTCCTGCGCCAGCGGCGTTTCGGTCGTCAATATCGACAACGGCTTTGGTGCCGCCTACCAGGCAAGCCTTATCAATCATCTGAGCGCTGGCACGCCCTGCGTCCGTTAAGGAGCATTCCATGTCTAACCATCAGCACACGCTTATCATCGACGGCACCTCGGGTATCAGCGGCGATATGACCGTCGCGGCCCTGCTCGACCTGGGCGCCAGCGAGGAACACCTGCGCGAACAGCTCGCCACGCTGCCGGTCGACGGCTTTACGATCGCTGTCACGCGCGTAAACAAGCACGGCATCGACGCCTGCGATTTCGACGTCCAGCTTGCAGAGGGCCTCGAGAACCATGATCACGATATGGCCTGGCTCTACGGCAACGAAGCAGCTGTCGAGCATATGCATGAGCATGAGCACCACCATCATGACCATGACGAGCACGAACACGAGCACACGCACGAACATGACCATGAGACCCATGGCCATGACCACGAGGGCCATCATCACGCCCGCCACCATCACCACCGTTCTTTGGCGGACGTCACCGACATCATCGACGGCTCGCAGCTAAGCGATGGCGCCAAGCGTCGCGCCCTCGCCATCTTTACCGCGCTCGCCGCCGCCGAGGCCAAGGCACACGGCAAAACGCCCGAGACCGTCATGTTCCACGAGGTGGGCGCCGTCGACTCCATCGTCGACGTCTGCTCTGTCGCCATCTGCCTCGATGACCTGGGTATTGAGGATATCGTAGTCGAGTCGCTCTCCGAGGGCCACGGAACCATCCGCTGCGCCCACGGCCTCATGCCCATTCCCGTCCCCGCTGTCGTCAACCTATGCCAAGCAGGCAATATCGCCCTCACGCCCGCACCGGTCGCCGGCGAGCTCGTGACGCCCACGGGCGCCGCCATCGTCGCCGCACTGCGCACGTCCGAGCACCTGCCGGCCCGCTACCGCATCGAGGCCGTCGGCTACGGCACCGGTAAGCGCCCCTACGAGGGTTGCTCCGGTACGCTTCGCTGCCTGCTCGTTCACGCGGACGCATAGCCATGGATGCCCGCAAGGCAAAAAGCCGCGCTGCCATCGTTGCGGCGTTCTCCGAGCTGCTACGCGAAGAGGACTACGGCAAGATTACCGTCGGCGACATCATCGCGCGCGCTCACGTAGGCCGCGCGACATTCTACGGCCTCTTTAAGAGCAAAGACGACCTACTGTCCGAGCTCGTGAGCGACATCTGCACCCACGCCCTCGACGACGATGGCACACCACTCGACGACCCACTCGTGCAGGTCGAGCATATCCTCAACAACCTCTGGGAGCGCCGCCAGGGCGTTCGAGCCCTCGTAGCCGGCGCCGGCTCCCGCGTCTTCGCCGACTGTCTCCGCAAGACCATCATGTCGCGCGCAGCCGAAACCGTCCCCGCCGACCCCGCAGGCCCCGCCGGCACCATGGACCGAAGCTTCTTACTACACCACATAGCCTCAAGCTTCGTAGCAACCGTCCAATGGTGGGCCTGGCACAACTTCCAAGCCCCAAAAGAGGACGTAGCCAAAGACTACCTATCAGCCATAAAACCCCTCTTCGGCTAGACAGAACCCTCATCTTAAAGCCCCGCCCCAACCCAAAGCACAATCCATCCCAAAGTATCGACTACAGCCCAACGCCCCTACCAGCAACAAGCCCCTCCCATCCAAATTCAGATATATATGTTGGGTTGCTTGTACGAACGCAACAAAGACCCCGTAGCTGGCCGCATGGGGTAACTTCCCAGCGCATTCCGCAGGACGCAAAAAGGCTCGCCGCACGAAGTGCGCAGCGAGCCTTTTTGCATGTCCGAGGACGCGCTGGGGAGTTACCCCATGCGGACGGCGGACAACCTATGTAGCCTCAGACTAGAACATGCCCAAGAAACCGTGCACAAACAGCGCGGCCAGAGCGGCGCCGACAAACGGAGCGATGCCAGGAACGAGCAGGCCATACTTCCAGTTGTTGTCAGCCTTGTTCTTGATCGGCAGCACCTGATAGGCCATGCGAGGACCAAGGTCACGAGCCTGGTTCATGGCGAAGCCGGTGATGCCGCCCATGCCCATGCCAACAGCCCAAACGATCAGACCGACGCAGATAGCGAGCATCAGAACGTTCTCGCCGGCGCGGTTAGCGGCAGCAAGGATGGCGCTGATGAACACAAAGGTGCAGATAGCCTCGCAGAAGAAGTTACGAGCATAGTTCGTGCCCTCGGTGGTGGGGTTGGTCGAGAAGATATTGCGCTGGGCAATGGGATCGACAACGCCATCGGAAGCCTTGAACTCATCGGCATACATAAGCCAAGCGATTACGGCGCCCACAAAGCCGCCGAGCATATCGGCAATCATGAAGGGGATGCAGCTGCTCCACGGCACCAGGCCGACGATGCACTGGGCAAGCACCATGGCGGGGTTCATGCACACGGCACCGCCAAAGACAAACAGGCAGACCGAGATGCCAAAAGACCAAGTGGTGATGGCAAACATGTGGCCGGAGCCCTGATACTTGGTGCCCTTGAGCACCGTATCGCAGTGCACGCCCACACCAAAGATGATCATGAGGGCAGTTGCGCCGAATTCGCAGAGGAGTTTGGTAAGCATAAAACCTTATCTTTCTTGTCGGTTATAAACGATTCGTTTGGGCCACGCACTAGTGCTGCGCGACGACAACGCCCAGGCCATCGGGAATAACGGCAACCTTGGCATCGGCGCCCTTCATCTCAAAGGCGAGCTTGAGCGCCTCCTCGATAGTGTTGACCGGCGTCATGTGCATATCCTTGAGCATCTGGTGATCGCACAGGTCGGTAACCATGATCACAGGGTGATGCGCCAGGATGCGGGCAAAGATCTGGCTCGTCCACTGATCGGGCAGGGTCTCGTCCTTAGGACGGTCGATGCAGGCGCGCTCAAACTCCGCCGGGTCGTTGTCGGCGATGTTGTGATAGAAGCCCTCGCCGCCGTGACCGTCGGCACAACCGGCGACGTCGATGATCACACCGCCCTCGGGAAGCGTGGCCTCGGCAGCGCACATGCCCTTCACGGCCTGATAGATGTTCTGGTCGAGCGGGTAACCGCCGTTGGTGGTGATGGCAATCTCGCACTCAACGGGCTCAACGCCGGCAAGGCTCTTCACGAACTCGCAGCCAGCCTCGTGCGCCTTGTGGATGTCACCGGCAAAAGAACCGATGACCTCGTGCTTGCCGTTGAGCACCACGTTGAGCACAAAGGCAAGGTGAGCCATCTCGGCGGCGGCGAACATGTCCTCGCTCACATGGTTGTGGCACAGGTTGCCGGCACGCGAGTGGGAATCATTCACAAACTGACCGTTGTGGTTGTACATGATGGTCTTGTAGCTGGCGACGCCGGGCAGCACGGACTTGCGGCTGCCGGAGAAACCGGCAAAGAAGTGCGGCTCAATAAAGCCCTCGGCAAGCAACAGATCGCAATCGGCGGCAATCTTGTTGATGATGCACTCGCCACCAGAAGGCAGGGTGCCGATCTTTTTCATCATGCTGTCGTCAGTCGCGACGTGCATAACGATTTCCTCGTTGGCAACAATCTCCTCGCCATACTTGTTGACGAGCTCCTCGTGCGTCGACGGACGGTGCATGCCCGTAGCAACAAGAATGCGAACGCGCGCCTCAGGCGCAGCGGAGTGGATGTGATGCAGCAGAATAGGCATCGTCACACGCGAGGGAACGGGGCGCGTATGGTCGGAGCTAATGATGACAATATCCTTCTTGCCAGCACAAAGCTCCTCGAGCGAAGGCGAGCCATAAGGGTTGGCAAGTGACTCCTCCACCAGCTCTTCCTGCGATTTTGTAGTCTTAAACTCGTTTTGATGACCTTCCATCACACCCACGAAGTTCTTATCCTCGAGCTCCAGATGCAACGTCTTGTGGTCAAACGGCAGTTCACATTCAAACAATGACGAGCGCCCTCTTCCTTTCAACTGACACACTAGATAAACCGTTGGAAGGATACGCCGCTCACCGAAAAACACCACCGTCCACCGACTCATTAACACAACGTTCATATTTGACCCTCAACAAAACGGCCGCGATCCCAAACGGGACCGCGGCCGCTTGCAAAAGACACTATGGACAGGATGGCTTTAACGGCGCCGAGACAAACATCAGTCCTATGGCATGCGCGTGTAAGCTATCTTGCATAAATTAGTCAATAAACTGCATAGAATGACGCATGGGTTTCGAATCGTAACAGGGTAGCCCCCTCCTGAGCGTGCATTTTTGGGAGTATTCAGCATCGCGAGATAAGTCTTTGGAGCTAAAGGCCTATCGAAAGCCAAGAAGCCTCCATGGTTCTTCCCTTCTAGACAGCATGCAGCAAGAAACCATCCATATTTGAACATTGACAAGGCCCAATTGGCGCGCAAAGGCATCAACAAAGACCGCAAACGTCACCTATGGTCCTATACATCAATCTATAGCTGCTGAAAACTCCGTTTTTTGCACGCCGCCCCAAGCACCACCCTCACCCAGCGGCTGATCCGCCAAAGGTCGAACATCGCAGGGTCCGCCATTAGCTTACTTTTAGGCACACTCCGCAGGACGCAAGAAGCCCTCGCCGCACCCCACATTAGGCGCGAAGCGCGCCATTATTCCCCCAGCCAGTAATCCGCCGAAGACCGGACATCGCAGGGCCCGCCATAGGTTTACTTTTAGGCACACTCCGCAGGACGCAAGAAGCCCTCGCCGCACGAAGTGCGCAGCGAGGGCTTCTTGCATGTCCGAGGACGTGCCCAAAAGAAAACTGATGGCGGGCCCGAACGACTACAGGGCTATCGATTACCCCGTGTTTTGCAATCCTGCCGAGACGCCGGTCACAGTCGAAAGAATCAGGCTCATGTACTCGGCCTTCTTCTCCTCGGCCATCTCGTCCTGGTTCATACGCACCTCACGAAGGGCGCGGACCTGGGCGATGGACAGGGCGTCGACATAGGGGTTACGCACGCGAACGGCGCAGCCGAGTACGCGACGACGCTGCAGCGGCCACTCGTCACCGACGATGGCAAGGACCCACTTACGCGTGAGCTGCATCTCGGTGAAGACCTTCTCGGACAGATCCTGGCGATCGCCCAGGTGCAGATACATCTTGGCAATGCGCTGATCGGTCTTAGCAATCGACATCTCGATGTTGTCGATAAAGGTGCGGAAGAACGGCCACTCCTGATAGGCAGCCTTGAGCTGGTCAAGGTCACCCAGCTGCTCGCAGGCGGTGCCCAGGCCGTACCAAGCGGCCAGGTTGATGCGTGCCTGGCTCCAGCTGAAGATCCACGGAATGGTACGCAGGTCATCGAGCGACTTGGCGCCCAGACCGCGCTTGGCGGGACGCGAGCCGATCGGCAGCAGACCGACTTCGGTCAGCGGCGTCACGGTCGAGAACCACGGTGTAAAGTCCTCGGTGTTCAGCAGGTCCAGATAGCGCTCGTGGCTTGCGGCGTTGAGCTTCTCGGCCATATCCCAGAACTTCTGCGTGGTCTCGGTGTTGGTCTTCTCGACACTCGGGGCCGACTGTAAAAGCGTTGCGGCGGCAACGGACTCAACATGGCGCTGAGCCAGCGTGCGGTTGCCGTAACGGGCAAAGATGACCTCGCCCTGCTCGGTGAGCTTAAAGAAGCAGTTGACCGAGCCCTTGGGCTGCGCCAGCACGGCCTTGTTGGCCGGGCCGCCGCCACGGCCCACGGCACCGCCGCGACCGTGCATGAGCACCAGGTCGATATCGTTCTTCTCGGCCCACTTGGCGATGCGCTCCTGCGCGGAGTGCAGCGCGAGCATGGCCGTGGTAGGACCGGCGTCCTTAGAGGAATCGGAGTAGCCCAGCATAACCTCCATGCGGCGGTTGGTCTGGGCAAGGCGCTTCTGCACCACGGGCAGCGTGAGCATCTGGTCGAGCACGTCGACGCAGCCCTCGAGGTCCTCGAGCTGCTCGAACAGCGGGATCACGTCGAGCTCGGGAACATCCTCCTCGTGTGCAAAGGACAGGTGAGCAAGCTCAAAGACGTCGGCCACATGCTGGGCGCTCTTGGTAAACGAGATGATGTAGCGGTGCGCCATCTTCTTGCCGTAGCGTTTTTGGATGGAGCCGATAGCGCGGAAGGTGTCGATGACCTCGCGCGTCATGGGCTGCAGATCGCCATGGATACCGTTCTCGTGGATATCCTTGAGGGCGCGGGCGTGCACCACGGAGTGCTGACGGAACTCCATCTCGACCATATGGAAGCCGAAAGACTCGACCTGCCAGATGATGGTCTGCACCGGACCGTAGGCGGCACGGACGGCTCCGCAGGCGGCCAGCGAACGCTGGACGACGCGCAGGTCATCCAGGAACTCGTCGGCACTGTGATACATGGTGTCGGTGATGCGGCGCACGGTGGCGTTCAGACGGTCGGCCATGACGAGCATGACGGCGCGATGCGGCTCGTGCTCGGAGATCAGCTCAGCGCGGGCCGTGTACCGAGGGCTCATCTCGACCTGATGGTTCCACAGGTTAATAAGCTCGGCAGAAGGCTTGCTGTAGGTGGCCTCGAGCGTGAGGTTGCGGCCGATGCGGCGGCACTTGTCCTCGAGCTTGAGCACCATGTGCGTAAAGTACTTGGCAGCGACCTCACGGCTCACCTTGGCGGTGACGTTGGGGTTACCGTCGCGGTCGGAACCGATCCAGCTGCCGGGATGGAAGAACGCCGGGCACAGCGGCGGCACGGTACCGGCCTTGTCGCCCAACACCCAGTCATCAAAACGACGATAGATGACGGGAATCACATCGAACAG
This sequence comes from uncultured Collinsella sp., assembly GCA_900551185.1. Taxonomy (GTDB): domain Bacteria; phylum Actinomycetota; class Coriobacteriia; order Coriobacteriales; family Coriobacteriaceae; genus Collinsella. Next base: position 26,731 of record URVF01000001.1, read on the forward strand.
CGTGTTATCGAAGATGTCGATGATGGTATCGGCTTCCTCGACCGGCGTGGGCTTCTTCAACGCGATGGGGCTCGTACGCACCAGGGCGTCGATCTCCTGCAGCATATGGCGCTCGTTCTCCACCAGGTCGGAGCCGCCCAGACGCGGACGCTCCTCCAGCAGGTTGGAGATACGGCGAATCTTGCCCTCGACGGCCTTACGACGGGCCTCGGTGGGATGTGCGGTAAAGACAGGGTGGAACTCGAGCTTGTCGAGCAGCTCGTTGGCGCCCTCGACACCCATCTCGTCTACCAGCTGGTGATAGGCAACGGTGAGTTCGTTGGCGGGATCGACCTCGGTATCGGTCGACGCACCGGCCTCGCGCTCGCGCAGCTGCGCCACGCGGTAATTCTCCTCCGACAGGTTTGCCAGGTGGAAGAAGCTCGTAAAGGCGCGAACGATGACCTGCTGCTTATCAAGCGGCAGGCTGTCGATCAAATCGACGACCTCACGAAATGCCACGGCGGTGGACTCATCGGCAGTAGGCACGCCCTGCTCGTCGACGGCCTCGTCGGCAGCGCGCGTACCGGGATTACCGGCGTTGGCCACAATCTCGGCCGACAGAATCTTGTCGAACAGGTCCGCGATCTCGGGATCATACTCGCTAAGCACACGACGCTCCAGGCGCAGGAACAGCGCCAGGTCATCGCGCAGCTCCTCGGGGATCTCGATCTCGGCGAGACGCTCCCTGGACTCGGCATTCGAGCCGATTCGGTTAACGAGGCGGTTGACCACGGCAGCGACGCGCGCCGCGGCTTCGGGTACAGACTGGTTGCTTAGGTTCTCAGCCACGTTTCCTCCCATTCCTCCTTCTATGCACGTAACATGCGGTATTTATTATAGGCACTCGGCAAAAACTTTCGGCGCTGATTGCGCTTTACCACACAAAAGTATTTTCTGCATTGCAAGGCTTTTTGCCCCAAATGGTCGTATTTCTCGGTGGGCGGCATATGCAAACGGGGGCATTCCGCATAAATGCGAAACACCCCCGTAACAATCGCCCGCAATGAGCAGGGCACGTTAGCAGGCCCTCAGCTCAAAAAGATGCGCTACAGGCGCTCGCGAACCGCCTCGACCACGTTGGCCAGATCGACCAGTACCTCGTCATGGCTCTCCATGTCGCGCACCTTGACCTTGCCAGCGGCGAGCTCGTCGCCGCCCAGGACCAAAATGAGCTTAGCGCCCACCTTGTCGGCCTGCTTAAACTGGGCCTTGAGCGAACGGCCCTGATAGTCGGCCTCGGTCACGATACCTGCGGCGCGAAGCTCCTGCGTGATGGCAAAAACGTTCTGGCGCAGCTCCTTGCCGGCGTTGGCGACATAGACGCACGGGGCCTCATCGGCACCCAAATCGTTGCCAAAGGCCTGCAGGGCCAGCAGGGCGCGCTCAAAACCAACGGCAAAGCCGACGCCCGCCGTGGGCTTGCCACCCTCGAGCTCGACCAAGCCGTCATAGCGGCCGCCGCCACCGATGGAGCCGACGCCGGCACCGGGAGCCTCGACCTCAAAGACGGTGCGGGTGTAGTAGTCCAGACCACGCACCAGGGTGGGATCCTCGACATACTCGATACCGGCGGCATCCAGATAGCGCTTGACCTGCTCGTAGTGCTCGCGGCACTCGTCGCACAGGTTGTCACCCATCAGCGGAGCCTCGGCCATGATCTCGCGGCAGTGGTCGTTCTTGCAGTCGAAGGCGCGCAGCGGGTTAAGCTCGGCGCGCTCGCGGCACTCATCGCACATCTCGTCTGCGTGATCGAGGATAAACTGCTTAACCTGCTCGCGGTAAGCCGGACGGCACTGGGCGTCACCCATCGAGTTGATGAGCAGGCGAAGCTTGGAAAGATCGAAGCCCAGGCGCTTGTAGAACTCCATGAGCATAATGATGCACTCGGCGTCTGCCGCCGGATCGGGAGCGCCAAGCCACTCGATGCCTACCTGGTGGAACTGACGCAGGCGACCCTTCTGGGGACGCTCGCCACGGAACATGGCCTCGGCGTAGTAAGCCTTAAACGGCGTGGAGCCCTGGGGCACCAGGTTGTTCTCCACGACGGCGCGCACCACACCGGCCGTGCCCTCGGGACGAAGCGCCAAGCGCTGCTTGGGCTTAAGCTTGGTGTCGGTGCCCTCAGTAAAGACGCGCTCCAGGTTGGCGCCGCTAAAGACGCGGAACATCTCCTTGCGCACAACGTCGGTCGACTGGCCGATACCGTGGACAAAGACGTCCACCTGCTCGATCGCGGGCGTCTCGATGGGCTTAAAGCCAAACGGCTCGAATACGCCGGCCGCAATCTGCTGCATCTTTTGCCAGGCGCGCATCTCGGCGCCGATAAGGTCGCGGGTTCCCTCCGCCTTCTGTGCCTGCATGGGCAAACACCTTTCTTTTGTATCGCGTCATAGGTAGTGGACATTATACGGCACAAAGCAGCAACGCGGCGGCGCGTCTGACCGAACGAGGGTATGGGGACTCGTTCGGCCAGACGTGCCGCCGCTGTTTGTGATCCGTTTTCCTCCGTCCCCTTCGGATCACGTGATCTGTTGGGGACGGAGGAAAAGGGACCATTTCGTAGGCCCGTGGCCGCCTTGGAAACCGAATGATGGTACGAGCATCCATTCGGCTCCCAAGACCGCCGCGGGCAGAGTTGGGTGAGCCGGCAAACGCGGCAGCGTGCTTACTCCCCCGCCACGCTCGCACACAGCTTGGCGGCGATGGGCTCGGATGCCAGCAGGAACACGAGCATGACCACGGAGCACGCCAGGCACACAATCCAGGTGCTCGCAAAGGAGCCCGTGGCATCGAACAGCACGCCCGAGACGATGGCGCCGGTAGTGCCCAAGATTGCCTTGAAAGACAAGGGCATAGGCCTTATGGCCATGCCCGCAGGCTTGAAAGGCAAGGTTGGGTGCTACCGGTGGTCGGCGATGTAGCCCAAAGCGACGGCGGCATAAGCCGCGGCGCCAAGGGGAAGCTCAGCATCGCTAAAACGTGCCTTGGGATGATGCTGAGCAAAATGCTCGTCCGTATCAGTCACGGCAGCGCCCACGGTAAAGTACGCACTCGGGATCTCGCTCGAAATCAACGCGAAGTCCTCGCTCGCCATGGCGTGGAACAGCGGCAGGAAGGCGGCCTTGGGCAGCGCCACACCCACATAGCCAAGCGAAGCCTGAGTCATATCGTCATCGAGTACGAGCGGGGGAACATCCGAGAGCGTCTCGATAGTCGCCGGCGTACGATAGGTCGAGGCAACGCCTTTGACGACCTCCGCGATGCGGGTCTTGAGGTGCTCCATGAGCTCGACGTCGAAGCCACGCAGCGTTCCCTCGAGCACACAAGTGTCGGGGATGACATTTGCGGCCTGACCGCCGGCGAACTTGCCAACGGTAAGCGCGACCTCCTTGGCCGCCGGCACCTCGCGGGAGATGAGCTCCTGAAGCGCCAGATGCACATGGACGCCGGCCGTGATGGGGTCGATGCAGATCTCGGGGCTCGAGCCATGGCCGCCCTTGCCCTGAAGCATGATGCGAAAACCGTACACTCCCGAGAGCGCCGGGCTGCCGTAGAGCACCAGGCCAAGCGGCGACTGGCTATTGACATGCATGGCAAAGGCGGCCTGGGGACGCGGATTCTGCAGCAGACCGTCGGCAATGGCGGCGCGGGCGCCCTCAAAGGTTTCCTCGCCCGGCTGGAACAGCAACTTAACCGTGGCGTTGGCGTCGACAAGCTCGGACTCGCGGGCCTTAAGCAGGTGGGCGGCACCAAGCAGGGCCGTCGCATGCATATCGTGGCCGCAAGCATGCATGCAGCCGTTGACAGAGGCGAAATGCTCGCCCGACTCTTCCGCGACGGGCAGTGCGTCCATGTCGCCACGGAGCATGATGACCGTGCCGGCCTGATCGTCCGTGCACATACCGTTGCCCTGGGCCGCCACGGCCGCACCAGCACCAATAAGGCCCACAACACAGGAGCCGTCGACGAGCGTGGCAAACGGGATGCCCATCTCGGTCAGACGTGCCTGGATATACGCAGAGGTTTGCGGAAGGCGATTACCCAACTCGGGCGTCTGATGCAGGTCGTGGCGCCACGCAGCAAGTTTGTCTGCAAAAGCTTGAGCCTCGGCAACAAGACCGTCACCGATAGCGGCTTGCGCTGCCGGGGTGGCCTTGGGCGCTGATTGCGGTTGGAGATTGGACTGAGCTGGTGCCATAGATGCCCTCCAGTATTATTTGTGCAGCAAACACTTTGATGGTCTAAAGTGCAAGGTATAACTGTAAGGGCGTTACATAAAAAACGCCGCCCCAGGAGGGCGGCGCAACAAGTTGTTTACAATTGCGCGCAATTATTTCGACGCAAAAAATCGAAATGTGTCTCGCTCAAGATGATCGACAAGAAGATGAGGACGAAGCCGGCAAGCAGACGCGAAGTGAGCGCCTCCCCCATCAACAGCACCGAAAACAACACGCCCGAAGGGGACTCCATCGAAAGGAGCAGCGAGCCCGTCGAAGCCGGGACATGCGCCAGGCCGACGTTTTGGATGAGCAGAGCCACGCACGTGCAGCCCACCGAGAGAAAGGCCATCACGCCGATAAAGCTCGGCGTCCACACGGACAGAGGCGCTTGGGTCTCGAACAACAACGACGAGATAAGGCTCAAGACGCCATTGCCCACAAACATCCAAAACGTGATGACGTTGATGTCCATCTTTCGGCCGTACTTGGCCGTCACCGACATCTGAATGGCAAAGAAAACCGCACCGCCCAGCGTGATGGCATCACCGATGTTGAACTCGACGCTATCGAGCGCCACCAAGCCAATGCCCGCCAAGCACAGCAGTGCCGCGCCCAGGTTATAGCGGGTGAGTTTTTCGCCGCTCAGAAAATAGCTCGCAAAGGGCACGAGGATGCAGTATGTTCCCGTCAAAAACGCGTTCTTGCCCGCTGTGGTGTGCGCCAGACCGACCGTCTGCAAGGCATAGGCTGCCCACATGAGCGCGCCCATGCTCAGACCGACAATCAGATTGCGAGCGTTAAGGTGGGCGGCGATGCGCTTGCGAAAGATAACAAGCATGACCAGCGCCGCGGGAAGAAAACGAATATAGAGCAGTTCGAACACCGGAATGGTGTCGAGCGCGTCCTTCATAGTGGTAAAGGAGTAGCCCCAGATAATCGCCACCGAAAGCAGTAGAACTTTCCAGAACAACGGCGAACGAGCACCAGCACCACGGGAGGTGCCGCCCGCGCCCAGGTCCTCGCGAGCAACAGGGCTATCGGGCATGTTTTCGATTTCGTTGGCAGCGTATTGGGCCATGGAACATCCTCACACTCAAACTGGGCGTGGTGTCCGCACGCGTATGGCTGCATGCCGCCTCATGGTCAAATAAAAACGGGACGCGCCGGACCCCCGGCACGCCCCGCTACTGTAGCAACAACCAACGTCACACCGCAATTCACCGCACTAAAGCGTCGGCAGAGTAAACCTCAATGTTTCGTCAATGTCACGCTGTTGCACTAAATAAGTTTCGTGCTTTCAAGCTTTTCGATGATCCAGTCGTTGGCTTTGATGACTGGGCGGCGGAAGACCACGCCCAGGGCCAGCGACGGAATCAGATAGCTCGTCAGAATGCCCAGCTCAATCCAGTACTCCATATGGTAGGCACCGGCCATGGCGGCATGCATGGCGTTGATGCCGTGGGTAAACGGCAGGAACGGATAGATTGCCTGGAACACGGGGCCGGTCATCTCGATGGGGAACGTGCCGCCCGAACCACCGACCTGCATAACCAACAGCACGACAGCGAGTGCCTTACCGATATCGCCAAACGACACCGTAAGCGTGTAGACGATATTGGAGAACACGAGGCTCGCGACCCAGCCCGCCAGCACAAACTGCAGCGGGTTGTCGCACTGGATGCCAAAGAACAGGATATCGCCCGCGCATACGAGTGTTGCCTGCAGCAGGGCCAGACCGCCAAAGAACAGGTAACGGCCCAGATAGATCTCGTGCAGGCGCACGGGGATGAGCTCGTTGATGAGCTCATCGTCGACCGAAACCTTCATCATGGCAGCCAGCACGATCGAGCCGACCCAGAGCGACAGGATCGTGTAGAACGGCGCCATGGCAGAGCCGTAATTGCGGATTGGATAGACCGGCTTGCGGTCGAGCGCGACGGGACCGGAAAGCGACGCGGCCAAACCATCGGGGTCGTTGCCGATCATCGTCTTGATCGTGGCCAAATCGTCCGACATAAGGGCACCATCGAGCTCGTCCTTGAAAGCGCTAATCTTGTCCGCCGCCTCGCCCAGCTGGTCAGAAGCCTTGTTGACCTGTCTCTTATACACATCTCCGAGCCCACGAGACTAGGCATGATCTC
>URVF01000002.1 GCA_900551185.1 uncultured Collinsella sp.
ATCTACACGCGTAAGATCGTCGGCAGCGTCAGATGTGTATAAGAGACAGCTTCTCGGCCTTTGTGGTCGACGATGACGAGTGCGATCGCGGCGTCCACGGCACCAACGAGCGCATTACCCGCCGAGCCTACCTTCAGGGTGTCCGCTTTTTCATCGCTCTGCTCCACACGCTCTAGCCAAAAAGCAAGCCCTTGGTGCAATGGGGCCAGGTTTGTTTGCACCAATCATTCCGTGCGGGTTATATGCAGGTTTGCCTGCGCACGCTATCATGTATGGGTTAGACCGCAATTATGTACCCCATACGCGAAGGGATGCGCATGTATCTGAAGATCGACATGTTCTAGCCGGGCTTACCCCCGCAGTGGCGCCGTGCGCCCCATCAACTCTGCCGATTTTCACCTTCACGCATATAAAGGAGTCCCGCCATGCGCGACAAGCTCGAAAAGATCATCAAGGCCTACGAGGAGCTCGAGAAGAAGCTTTCCGACCCGGCCGTCGCCTCCGATATTAAGGAGTTCACGCGTCTCAACAAGGAGTACGCGCACCAGTCCGACCTCATCGCCGCCTCGCGCGAGTACATCGGCGCGCTCGATGACATCGAGGCCGCCAAGGAAATGCTCCACGATACCACCGATGCCGATGAGAAGGAGATGCTCCAGATGGACATCTCCGAAAATGAGGCCAAGCTCCCCCAGCTCGAGGAAGACATCAAGTACATGCTCATCCCGAGCGACCCCAACGACGACAAGAACACCATCGTCGAGATCCGCTCCGCCGCCGGTGGCGACGAGGCGGCCATCTTTGCCGGCGATCTGTACAAGATGTACCAGCGCTTTTGCGAGTCGCGCGGCTGGAAGACTACCGTGCTCGACTCCAGCCCCAGCGAGGCCGGTGGCTTTAAGTCCATTGAGTTCAAGGTCGAGGGCGACCGCGTCTACTCCGTTATGAAGTACGAGTCCGGCGTGCACCGTGTCCAGCGCGTCCCCAAGACCGAGTCCCAGGGCCGCATCCAGACTTCAACGGCTACCGTCGCCGTGCTTCCCGAGGCCGAGGAGATCGACGTCCAGATCAACCAGTCCGACCTGCGCATCGACACCTACTGCGCCTCCGGCCCTGGCGGTCAGTGCGTTAACACCACCTACTCCGCCGTGCGCATTACCCATCTGCCCACCAACACCGTGGTGCAGTCGCAGGAGCAGCGCTCCCAGATCCAGAACCGCGAGGTTTGCATGCAGATGCTGCGCGCCCGTCTGTACGAGATGGAGCTCGAAAAGCAGCAGGCTGAGCTTGGTGCCGAGCGCCAGAGCCAGATTGGCCACGGCAACCGTTCCGAGAAGATCCGCACCTACAATCAGCCCCAGGACCGCGTGACCGATCACCGCATCGGTTTCAACTCCACCTATAACGGCGTCCTTCTGGGCGATCAGCTCGGCACCGTCATCGAGGCACTCGCCGCCGCCGAGCGTGCCGAGAAGCTGGCACAGGCAGTCTAAGTTCCGCCGTTCTACCGAACGGCGGACCAGCCGACGCTGCGCGGGCCGCATTTGGACAATCTGACGTTCAACTTCAAGGGCGCGACCAGAAGGTCAGCGCCCTTTCGTTTCACGTCACCTTGTCTCAAATGCGACCCGCTCGCTGTCCGTCCTCTACCTGCGGCGTTATCTTGCTCCGGATGTGGCAGTTAGGGACGCTCCTTTTCTGCCGGCGGTTTGGGACACTCCTTGGGTAGCCGTTGGGGACGTTCTTGCTTGACTAGTCAAACAAGAACGTCCCCAACGGCTAGTCGTTTAAGAACGTCCCCAACGACTACCCGGGGGAGTTGCCTTCCCTCGTGGCGGTCTTCTAGCAGAAAAACCAAGTGAGTAGGCTTTTTGCAGAAGGCCGAGCACGCCCTAAAACGCCACAGCTCTGACCTGCAGTTTTATAGATCATTTGTCGCGATGTGCTCGGCAGGTTCAAAAAAGTCTACTCACTTGTATCTGAGACGCACCAGATTGGCAAAAACCGCCGCGAAAGGGCCCCTGGTCCCTTCGCGGCGGTCATACGCCTCTAATTTTGCGACGGTTTTGCCCGCTTGTTATTCGCTGTAGCGGGTGGCGATGGCGGCTCGCACCATGCCGGTGCTCATGAGGTAGGTCACCAGGAAGTAGCCGCCGTAGGCTGCCAGGAAGATTGCACAGGTGAGGCCCACGGTGCCGCCTATGCTCATGTTGCCGAACGTGCTCACCAGCTCGATGATCACCTTAAGTGCCACAAAGGAGTGCGCCAGGCCCACTGCCAGCGGGAACAGGAAGAATACCGCCTGCTGCGCCATCACCGAATGGCGAATCTGGCGGTCGTCGCAGCCGATCTGTGCCAGTACACGATAGCTGCGGCTGCCGTCGGCCACGTTGGAGAGTTGCTGGATCGACAGAATCGCCGCGCATGCAACGACCAATACAAAGCCGATGTAGATGGCTAGATAGCTAATAAGACCGTTCATTTGCGCTGCTTGCGCGTACATCTCGGAGCGTGTGATGAAGGTTCCCCACGACCCCGGCTCCTTGCCGTCAACGAGCAGATTGTCGAGCAGAGTGTATTTAATGCTCTCGTCTGCCTCGGTCGTATCCATCCCCTGTTTGTAGTTAACGAGCAGGCTACTGGAATACGGCTGCAGATTAAGTTGGGACAACAGCTCGTCGGAAACGACGACGGTACCCGGATTGCTGCCCATCGCCGAGTTGGCGATGACCGCCGTATCTTCGTCCGACTTATCGGTTGCGGGCTTGAGCGTATGCCCGCCCAAGGTAAGGGCATGGCCGCCAGCCATATACTTGGTGTACAGGTCGACCAGCTCGCCGCCCATATCACACGTGAGCAGATACTGGTCGTGACCGATGTGCACCGGCTCCTCGCCCATCATCTGACGCAGTTTGTTGTACTGACTCGCCGGCGTCACAAACAGATCCATCGCATCGGCATTGCTACCCCCGAACGCCTTGGGAAGCTTTTCGCCCATGGTCTTGCACATCTCACTTGGAGTCACCGAAGGATCCGAGCCGCCAAGCGGGTAACTCAGATACGAATCGATCTGCACATGCTCACCGGCAACATCGGCGATATTGACCTTCTTGCCGGTCTCGTCGTTGTTGTCCGCCGACTTGCCCTTAATACCGTCTGCAACGTTATCGTGATCGATACGATCGCCGTGCCATGCGGAGTACAAATCGACCGTACTATCGGCCAACACCATGCGATCGGCCTCAGACGGATTGACATACTCTTTGTAGTAGTCGAGCGTTTCGGGCGTGTAATAGACATACGTCTGAGACACATCAACAGGGTTATAGCGCTCCAGGTTTTCGTTCATCACGTTGGCAATCGACATACCGCACGTCACCGAAGTGATGGCCAAAAACAGGAGCATCGCGATGACGCCCATCGAAAAGCACACCGTATTGACCTTGGCCGAAAGCTGACGCACGGTAAACATATTGAGGCCACGCCAATACACGCTGCGCAGGCTCTGCAGCAGCTTGATGAGCATGCCCGAGAGCCCCCAGAACAGGGCAAAGGTGCCCACGGTAACCATAGCGGTCGTAATACCAAACTGGTTCATGGCCTCTTGCAGCTTGCTGTCCGTCGCGGTTAGCGGGAACCCATCACGTAACAGACGGTAATAGGCCACGCCCACAAGCGCCACGCCCACGACAAAGATGGCAATCGCAATCCAGGGGTTGCGTGTCTTGATGCTCTCGTTGCGACGCTCGGCACCCATAAGCTCGATGAGTTTGGTACGACGCACGGCGCGAAGGTTCAGCAGTAGCGTGAGCACAAACATTACGAGCATGCAAGCAAGGGTCAGGTTGAACGCATGCACCGAGAAAAAGAAGTGGAAATTGGCGATCTGTGTCTTAAAGAGCGAGGCCGTAAAGAACGTCATGAGCTGGGAGAGTCCCACACCCAGCACAATGCCGGCGACAAAGGCCACGACCGAAACGATCACCGTCTCGAGCGCCATGATCGTGGCGACGCGCCCGCGCCCCATGCCGAGCACCTGGTACAGGCCAAACTCCTTCTTGCGGCGTTTCATGATGAAGTTATTGGCATACACCATCAAAAAGGCCATGACACCGGCCAAAAAGTACGTCAGGTCGCCGAGCATGCTGCCCATAACCTGTGCCAAGCCCTTTTCATCGATTCCGGCGATGTCGACCTGCATCGAGATGGTGTTAAAGGCATAGAAGACCGTGACGCCCAGGGTGAGCGTCAAAAGGTAGACGAGGTAGTCGCGGCCGGCGCGGCGGACGTTGCCCCAAGCGAGTTTACAGAGCATCGGAGCCCTCACCGCCCATCATGGCAACGACCTCCATAATGCGGTCGAAGAACTCTCGGCGGTCGGTATCGCCGCGGCGCAGCTCGGTGAAAATCTTGCCGTCGCGAATGAACAGCACACGGCTCGTGTAGCTGGCGGCAAAGCTGTCGTGCGTGACCATGAGCACGGTCGCGCGCAAGCGGCGATTGAGGGCCTCCAGGCTCTCGAGCAGCAGACGAGCGCTTTTAGAATCGAGGGCGCCGGTGGGCTCGTCGGCCATGATCATGGTGGGGTCGGTAACGAGCGCGCGAGCCGCGGCAACGCGCTGCTGCTGACCGCCGGACATCTGGTAGGGATACTTGTCGAGCACCTGGCTGATGGACAGGCGCGCTGCCACATCCTGCACGCGGGTTGAGATCTCTGCCGAGTTTGTGCGGGCGATGGTGAGCGGCAGGGCGATGTTCTCGCGTGCCGTGAGCGTATCGAGCAGGTTGGAGTCCTGGAAGATAAAGCCGAGCTCCTCGCGGCGGAACTGCGAAAGCTTAGCCTGCTTCATGCGTGTTACGTCCTGCCCGTTGATACGGATGGCGCCGCTCGTGGCGCTATCGATGGTCGAGACGCAGTTGAGCAACGTCGACTTACCCGAGCCCGAAGCGCCCATGATGCCAACGAATTCGCCGCGGTTGACGGTAAAGCTGACGTCGTTGAGCGCACGGGTCACGTTGCCCAGCGCTCCATATACCTTTTCGAGATGCGCGACCTCCAGTACCGGGGTCGCCATGTGCGTGCTTTGCATACCGAGTCCTTTCTTGCGATTAGTCTACGGCATCTATAGTCGCAAGAAGACGAGTCGGCTACCATCGATATGGCTTACGCTTGCCTTACCGTTGTGTAAGGTACGGGTAGCTACCCTGTCACGTGTTGATGTTGAGGGAGGACTCCTGTTGAAGACTGTTCATGTTGCCGCTGGAATCATTCGCAAGGAAGGATCCGATGAGCTGCTTGCCGTGCAGCGCGGCTACGGCGACATGCAGGGACTTTGGGAGTTCCCCGGTGGCAAGCTCATGCGCGGCGAAACGCCCGAAGACGCCGTACGCCGCGAGCTCATGGAAGAACTGCAGGTAAAAGTCACCAACCTGCGCGATTTCTACACCGTTGAGTATGACTACCCCGATTTTCATCTCTCCATGGAGTGCTACTACTGCTCGATGGCCAAAGAGTCCGGCGAGCCCCAGAAGCACGACCGCCAGCTTGATATCCGCTGGATTCCACGCACTTCACTTGCCACGGTGGAATGGATGCCCGCCGACAAAGGGCTCATTGATGCCCTGATTGAGCTGAAGGAAGACCGGCTCGAGGCCAACAGCACTGCCAACGACGCCGAGGCCACCACGACCGACGAGCCCGCTTCCAGGCCCAAGCGCGCACCTAAGCGCCGCAGCAAAAAGCGTCCCAAACCAGATCTGCTCGACGGCATCGATACCTCGGACCTTTCCGCCGACGAGCGCGAACTGGTGCGCCGCCGCGCTGCTATAAAAAAGTCCATGAAGGGCAACAAGCGCGCCAACACCAAGCCCGAGCTGCTCGTACGTCAGCGCCTGCGGGCCGCGGGCCTTACGGGCTATCGTTTGGAATGGAAGGTACCCGGCAAGCCTGACATCGCCTTCCCCGGGCGCAAGATCGCCATCTTCGTCAACGGCTGCTTTTGGCATCGCTGCCCTAAGTGCAATCCAAGCCAGCCCAAGCGCAACGTTGAGTTTTGGGAGGCAAAGTTTCGCCGCAACGTCGAGCGCGACCACGCTGCCGTGGCAGCACTCACTCAAATGGGCTGGACGCCCATAACCATCTGGGAATGCGAGCTCAAAAAAGACCACATCGACGCCACGATGGAAAAGGTCATCGAACAAGTACGCGCCGCCGCACCGCAGCGCTAGGAACGAGCCGTCCACACGCCCCACACAGGCAAGCCACATCCGTGCCACAAACCTTAGAAAGCCCTTAAGCCCAAAACCTTTCAAGAGTGTTACTCGATAGCTTTTACCTGCGGTTTCATCGCAACGTCAAACCTCATTAAGCCTTTCTTTAGCACTTCTTTGCAGCAGCCGCGGCATAATACTGCCAACGCACGGGACCTAGCAGCACACCCCGTGCGCAACCTTTTGGTGGACATCGAGGAGGCCGCATAAGCATGCATTCTTCCAATGACGCAGCACAGCAGCCATCCCCAACACATGCAGACCTTTTCTCCTTCCCCCCGACACAGAGAAACGGCCTCCTCGACTCCCCAACCTCAAAACCCAAACGCTCAACCGATCAGAATCTTAACTTGCGAGCATCGTTCGAAAAACTCCAAGCATCCCTAAACAAGTCATTCCCCAACCAAGCCCGGGCATACTAACCCCCCATCAGCAAAGAAGCCCTGACGCCCCACCCATTTCCGCCCCAACGCCACAAGGGCGATCGAGCAGGACGGCTTGGGCGGGTCCCCGTACTTAGTTTCCAAAATCATTCCGCAGCGCGAAGGCCCCCGTTGCCAACGCTTCGTAGAAGCGAGGCAACGGGGGCCTTCATGCGCGAGGACGTTTTGGAAACTAAGTACGGGGACCCGCCCAAGCCGTCCGGTGGGATCAGAGTACCCTTGCTGTTACTCTGCTTTGCCCACAGAGTTGAGGTTGGTCATGCGGATCTTAACCAGCTCGGTGATCTCGCGCATGCCCTCCTTGGCCGGCTTCTTGGGATCGAAGCAGGCAGGGTTCTCGGCCATGTAGGCCATGAAGCCCTTGGTGTAGGCCTGACGCAGCTCGGTAGCGTAGTTAACCTTGCAGATGCCGTTCTTCACGGCCTCGGCGACCTGCTCATCGGGCACACCAGAGGTGCCGTGCAGAACCAGCGGCACGTCGACGGCGTCGCGGATGGCCTTGACCACGGACTGCTCGATGTGCGGATCGCTCGTGTACACACCGTGGCTGGTGCCAACGCCAATTGCGAGGGAGGTGCAGCCGGTACGCTCGACGAACTCCTTGGCCTCGGCCGGATCGGTGTAGGGGCTCTCGCCCTCAACCGCGGGACCGTCGTCCTCCTTGCCGCCAACCTTACCGAGCTCAGCCTCGACGGGCACGCCCATGGCGCGGCCAGCGTCGGCGACGGACTTGGTCAGAGCGATGTTGTCCTCGAAAGACTCGTGCGAACCGTCAATCATGACAGAGGTGTAGCCAGTGCGGAAAGCCTGCATGCAGCGGTCATAGCCATCGCCGTGATCGAGGTGCAGAGCGACGGGCACGGAAGCGCGCTCGGCGGCAGCCTTGACCATGCCGTAAAAGTAGTCCAGACCAGCGGTCTTGATGGTGCCCGGGGTGGTCTGCATGATGACGGGGGACTTGGTCTCCTCGGCAGCAGCCAGAACGGCCATAACAAACTCGAGGTTCTCAACGTTGAACGCGCCGACGGCGTAGTGGCCGGCCTGAGCGTCCTTGAGCATCTTTTCGGTGGTAACAAGTGCCATGAGCGTTTGCTCCTCTCCCTCGCCCGCATCTGGACATCGGGCGTAGTTGTTCACAAGGCGTTTTACCTTGCGTTTTACTGCGCTCATTGTATGAAATTCAGCGTCTTTGCACGTGCGAGATATTGAGCCCATGCAGGTCAATACCGTCGTTTTTGAAAAGTAAACGGAAGGAATTGGAGCCGAGTGGGCGTGTTCGATATTGAATTTTGGGCGTTGAGCGTCTTTCTTTTATAGAAAAGATAAGTAATCGAAAGGTGTTTTCTTACTCAAAAAGAAAATGAACGAAAATAGAGTCAACACAATTCCTGCAAATTTAGCCGAGAATGGAGCAGACATGACCCAAGCTACCAACCGTGCTTTTGCCGACGAACGCCGCGCCGCCATCATGGAAATGCTCGAGCACAACGCCTCGGTGCAGGTAGCAGAAATCGCCCAGACCTTTGGCGTGTCCTCCGTCACCGCCCGCGCCGACCTGGACGCGCTCGCCGAAGCAGGCAAGCTGCGCCGCACACATGGTGGTGCCGTTTCGCTTCACAAGCGCCTGACCGTCTCCACGCAGGATCGCCGCATCAATGTCAACGTCGCCGCCAAGCAGGCCATCGCGCAAAGCGCCATCGAGCTCGTCAATGACGGCGACACGCTGCTCGTCGACTCGGGCACCACGGCGCTCGAGTTCGTCCGGCTCCTTGATCAGCGCGACGGCATCACCGTTATCACGGCCGACATTACCATCGCCGATTATATTGACGAGAGCATGCCCTCGGTCGATGTCGTCATGCTGGGCGGGGCACTGCGCAAAGGTCATCGCTATCTGTACGGCCCACTTACCATGCAGGCTCTCCAAATGGTCCACGCCGATCTTGCCGTCATGTGCCCTGGCGCTTTTGTTCCCGGCTGCGGCTTTACGACCGACTTTCCCCAGATGGCCGAGACCAAAACAGCTATGATCGCCGGAGCCCATCAAAGCGTCGCCCTCATGGACGCTAGCAAGGTTAACGGACGCGGCATGTACCGCTTTGCCGAACTGACTGATGTCGACACCATCGTGATGGACCGTGACCCCGATCATGCCGTCGCCACCTCAATCGCCGAGGCCACCGACAGCGCACGTCCAGCCCTCATCATCGCCGGCGCTTAAACAAAAACCACCACAAAGGTGCCTGTCCCCTTTGTGGTGGTTGTGATGGCTGAGCGTCAAAAGTGAGCGTGTCGCTACTTGGACAGCTCGTCGGCGAGGGCCTCGATCTGGGCGCGCGAGGCTTCGTTGAGCGAGCCCAGCACAGTCACCTTGTTCTGCGTCAGGGTGATGTCCTTCATGCCCTCGAGCTCCTTGGTCATAACCTTGGCAGCCGCGGGTGCCCAAGAGCCGGCCTCGACGAGCGCCACCGTACGGTTCTGGTAGGCGTGCTCGGCGAGCGTATGGATGAAGGTGCTCATGCACGGGAAGATCTCGCCCTGATAGGTGATGGAGGCGAGCACCAGGCGGTCGTAGCGGAACGCGTCCTCAACGGCCTCGGCCATATCATCGCGAGCCAGGTCAAAGACGGAAACCTTCTGACCGCGGGCCTCGAGCGCAGATGCGAGTTCCTCAACGGCTGCCTTCAGATGGCCATACACACTCGCGTAGGCGATCGTGATGCCCTCGTCCTCGGGCTGATAGCTCGACCAGGTGTTATAGGTGTCGAGGTAGTAGCCCAGGTTCTCGGTCAGTACGGGGCCGTGGAGCGGACAGATGATCTGAATGTCCAGGTCGGCGGCCTTCTTGAGCACGGCCTGCACAAACTTGCCGAACTTTCCCACGATGCCAAAGTAGTAACGGCGTGCCTCGCAGGCCCAGCCCTCCGGATCCTCGATGTCGTTGGCGCCAAACTTGCCAAAGCCGTCGGCGCTAAAGAGCACCTTGTCGGTGGACTCGTAGGAGAAGAGCACCTCGGGCCAGTGCACGTTGGGAGCACCGACAAACGTCAGGCTGTGGCCGCCCAGATCGAGCACATCGCCCTCTTTGACGACCATCTTGCGCTCGGGGAAGTCGGTGCCAAAGTAGTTGACCATCATGCGGAAGGCGCCCATGCTTGCCACGATCTGCGCCTGGGGATAGCGCTCCATAAAGGCAGCGATACCGGCGGAGTGATCGGGCTCCATGTGATGGACGACCAGGTAGTCGGGCGTACGGCCATCGAGCGCGGCCTCGAGGTTGCCGAGCCACTCGTCGACAAAACCACCGTCGACCGAATCGGCGACAGCGATTTTATCGCCCAAGATAACGTAGCTGTTGTATGCCATACCATTCTCGGACACGTCGTACTGGCCCTCGAACAGGTCAATGTCGTGATCGTCGACACCGATGTAGCGGATATCCTTGGTGATCTCCATCAGGCAAAGCCTCCTAGATAGACAAAAAACCCGTCTATCATAACACTCGTCTTCATAGCCACGGCTATCTGCCGGCATCCTTATCGATTGTTATTGAGACAGAATATACCGCTGTTGACCTACAAAAACTATATGCGCGGCGCTGCTGTGCTATGTCGAATGATGAGCTGGCCGGGAATACGAATGGCAACGGTTTTGCCCGTTGCCCCCGCCTTGGGAACCGCGTGCTCGAACACCTCGCGTCCACGCTGATGCAAATCGAATCGAACGGTCGTGAGCTCGTTGTGTGCCACAAAATCATCGAGCGAATCGTCGACGCCCACCACGCTCACGTCCTCGGGCACGCGCAGACCGCTATCGCGCAGTGCTGCAATCGCGCCATTTGCCATCTGGTCGTTTGCCGCGTAAATCGCCGTCATGGTGCGATCGTGCTCGGCCAGGTACCTGCCGGCCTCGTAGCCGCTGTTAGCAGACCAGTCGCCCTCGAGCGGCTCTGCCGGCTCGATGTGTTTACGCTCGAGTGCATCCTGCCAACCGGCGCGACGAAATTGCTCGTCGACTGAGAATGACGGGCCGCCAATATAGCGAATCTGCTCGTGCCCTAGCTCAAACAGGTGATCCATAAGCAAGAGCGAGCAGCCGTAATGGTCGGAATCGACCGTGGTCACCCGCGGGTGCGCGTACATGGTAACGATGACCGTGCCAATGCCCGGCAGTGGATCAAACGTCTCAAAATCGGGCGCCATGCGACTCATACCGATGATGATGCCGTCCACCGGCAATGCGGCCATACGACGCGTGGCCTCGGCAAGCGAAAACTCCTCGGTCTTGGACATCTCGACCAGCGTGATGGCGCAATTATGCTCGCGAGCAGCGCTGGCGATGCCGTCGATCATTGAGAGGTTGCCGAACTTGGTGACATCGTTGACGCACAGGCCGACCGAATGATAACGGCCGTCGCGCAGCGAGCGACCGGCATAGCTCGGACGGAAACCGAGCTTTTGCATAGCGGCCTGTACGCGCTGGCGCGTCTGCTCGTTAACGTTAGGCAAGCCGTTGGCGACGCGCGAAACCGTCTGCTGCGAAACGCCGGCAGCGCGGGCGACGTCGGCCATGGAGACCGGACGCGAACTGGTATCGTTGGACGGGCGCCTTGCCACAGGATCACCTTCACCCTTGCGAGATCTGAATAGCGTGAATGCCGGCCCGGTCAGAAATACATCCCGCGCCGAGGCCCGCTATCGTCGGACGCATGTTAACGTACTCTACTTTTTCTATCTGCATCTCTTCTGCTTTATAAGTCCATACGGCGCTACCGTTCACGGCCGAATATCGACCGATTACCAGATTCTCAAAAAGTGACAAGCGTTGTGTTATGAGTACGTTAACATAGCCCGTAACATGCGATATCGTGAACACCTGGTTCATGCCGCTTCAAGTTGTTAACGTACTCATAACGACGCAAAACCCACCCGGGCGCGCCAAGGAAAGGACTCCCATGACCACCCCCGACGAAAAGACATTCGCCACGCTCACCAAGCTGTTCGAGGAGGAGTTTGGCCCCATCGGCGACCGCCAGGTGCTCTACGTGCACGCGCCCGGCCGCTCCGAGATCAGCGGCAACCACACTGACCACGAGGGTGGCCACGTTATCGCCGGCTCGCTCGATGTCGCCGTCGACGGCATCGCCGTGGCAACCGATTCCAACAAGGTTCGCGTAGCCGACGAGGGCTATCCCACGTTTGAAATCGCGCTCGACACGCTAGACGTTCAGGAGTCCGAGAAGGGCACGTCCGCGAGCCTCGTCCGCGGCATGGCCCACGAAATCGCTGCTCTGGGCGTTGAGCCCCAGGGCTTCGACTTTGCCTTCACCTGCTCTGTCCCCTCGGGCGGCGGCCTTTCCAGCTCCGCTGCTGTCGAGGCGGCATACGGTCGCGCCATGGAGACGCTCTGGGGCGCACCCGCCATCGAGCCCGTCGCGCTCGCCCAGATGAGCCAGCGCACCGAGAACAACTATTACGGCAAGCCCTGCGGTCTGATGGACCAGGCCGCCGTTTGCTTGGGCGGCCTAGCCTACATGGACTTTGAGGATCAGGCTCAGCCTAAAACCCAGAAGCTCGAGCTCAACTTTGAGGATCACGGTTATGCGCTCGTGCTCGTTAAGGTCGGTGCCGACCACGTGGCCGCCACCGACGACTACGCCGCCGTTCCGCGCGAGATGCAGGACGTCGCTGCCGAGTTTGGCAAGGCACGCCTGTGCGAGGTAAACGTAGCGGACTTTGACGCCAAGCTCCCCGAGCTGCGCGCCAAGCTGGGCGACCGCGCCTGCCTGCGCGCCGTTCACTACTGGTACGAAAACGGCCTGGTCGATAAGCGCTGGGAAGCCCTGAGCGCCGGCGACATCGATCAGTTCCTGGTCCTGACGCGCGAGTCCGGCGCCAGCTCTGCCATGTACCTGCAGAATGTCGTTGCCAAGCTGGGCTCCGAGCAGCCTTCGATGTATGCCCTGGCACTGGCCGAGCATGTGCTCGACGGCCGCGGCGCCGTCCGTATCCACGGTGGCGGCTTTGGTGGCACCATCCAGGCCTTCGTGCCGCTCGATCTGGTCGACACCTTCATTGCCAAGATGAACGGCTGGCTGGGCGAGGGCTCTGCCCGCCACTACGCGATTTCTGACAAGGGGGCTTACGCGGCATGGCTGTAATGACCGACGTGCGCGAGGCCGCGCAGAACCTGATCGAGTACGCTATCCACCGATCGATGATCGGCCAGGACGATCGCATCTGGGCATACAACACCATTTTGGAGTGCATCGGCGCCACGGGCCCCGCACTCGACATGGCCTGGGCGCTCCAGGTCGAAAAACTCTCGCTCTTGCACCCCGATACCCTGCCCGACTTTGACCTTGAAGGCACGCTTGCCGCGCTTGCCGAGGCTGCCGTTGCCAACGGTGCCGCCGAGGACACGGTGTCGGGCCGCGACCGCATCGCCATGCGCATCATGGGCGCGCTCATGCCGAGGCCTTCGGTTGTAAACGAGGAGTTCAACGGACGTATGGGCGTCAACGAGCCCCGCGCCGCGACCGACTGGTTCTACGGCCTGTGCTGCGACGCCGGCTACGTGCGCCGTGCCGCCATCGCGCGCAACATCAAATGGAGCACCCCCACCAACTGGGGCGACCTGGAAATCACCATCAACCTGTCGAAGCCCGAGAAGGACCCGCGCGATATCGCCGCGGCAGGTGCAGCCAAGAACACGGGCGAAAAGTATCCCGCCTGTCAGCTGTGCATCGAGAACGAGGGCTACCCTGGACGCTCCGCCGCAGCCGACGGCGGCGCCCACCCCGCCCGCCAGAATCTGCGTGTTATCCCCATTGAGCTCGACGGCGAGCGCTGGGGCTTCCAGTACAGCCCGTACGCGTACTTTAACGAGCACTGCATTGCCATGAGCTCCGAGCATCGTCCGATGCACGTCGACCGCAAGGGCCTGACCTGCCTGCTCGACTTTGTGGACCTGTTCCCGCACTACTTTATTGGCTCCAACGCCGACCTGCCCATCGTGGGCGGCTCAATTCTGTCGCACGACCACTTCCAGGGCGGCGCGCACGAGTTCCCCATGATGCATGCCACCGAAATCTCGAAGTTTAACGTGCCCGGCTTTGACCAGGTCAGCGGTACCGTGTTACAGTGGCCGCTTTCGGTGCTGCGACTACGATCGCACGACCGCGCCCAGCTGCTCGACGCCGCCGAGAAGATTATCCTTGCCTGGCGCGAGTGGACCGATGAGTCGGTTGGCGTCATCGCACACACGGCCGACGGCGTGGCCCACAACACCGTGACGCCCGTCATTCGCCGCGTGGACTCCCGCGGCAACGCCGGCGGCGAAATCTACGAGGCCTACCTGGCGCTTCGCTGCAACATCACGACCGACGAGCATCCGCTGGGCGTATTCCATCCGCATGCTGAGTACCACCACATCAAAAAGGAGAACATCGGCCTGATCGAGGTCATGGGCCTGGCCATTCTTCCGCCGCGCCTGGTTCCCGAGCTCGGCGCTGTCCGCGAGCATCTGCTGGCAGCCAAGGCCGATGCCAGCTACAACCTTGCCGGTGCGCTCGAGGGCGATGATCTATGCCGCAGCCACGCCGCATGGGCCGAGGATGTCTATGCCCGCCGCGCCGACGAACTTACGGCCGACAACGCCATCGATATCCTGCACGAGGAGGTCGGCGTGGTGTTTGGCCACGTGCTCGACAACGCCGGCGTTTTCAAGTGGGACGAAGCCGGCCGCGCCGCCCAACAGCGCTTTATCGACTCACTGTAATGATCCCTTGGGGACGGAGGAAAACAGATCATTTCGTCTTCAAGACAACGGCGCCCGCCGGCAACATCGCCGGCAGGCGCCGTTTTTGAATGTTCGATGTCGCGACTCCTAGAGTTCAGTCACGACAACGCTGTTGTAGACCTCGTCCCAGCAGTCCATGACCAGATGGCCGGTCTTGGGATCCATAGCGTTAAGCTTGCCGCAGGTATTGGCGGTCTTGAGCACCGTGACGTCGTCGGCACCAGCAGCAATGGCATGCGCAAAGCCGGCGATGGTCGAGTCGCCGGAACCCGTCGCGTTCACAGCCGCAATCGCGGGCGTCTTGGCGCGGAACGCGCGGCCCTCATGGAAGCCCACCGAACCGGCAGCGCCCATCGAAACGACAACCCAGGGAATACCGGCAAAGCGGCCATCGACGGCGAGCGCCTCGCGCAGGGCATCGACATCATCGGTCGTAAAGGACGTACCCAGCAGGCCGTTAATCTCGGTCAGGTTGGGCTTTACGAGCTCAGGCTTAGCGTCGGACTCCAGCGCGGCCTCCAGCGATGCACCCGAGGTGTCGAGCAGCACCTTGGCGCCCGCCTCCTCGGCGATCTTGACGAGCTCGGCATAGTAGCCGGCATCGACGCCACGCGGCAGCGAGCCCGAAAGCGTCACAACGTCCGCCTTCGCTGCAAGCTCGGCGAACTTGGCCGTGAAGGCCTCGAGCTCGGCCGGGGCGATCTGCGGGCCGCTCTCCAGCAGCTCGGTCTGATTACCCTCGTGCAGAATATTCAGGCAGATGCGCGTCTCACCGGCGATGGGCACAAAGTCGTTCTTGACGCCATCGGCATCCATAAGCTCGGCCATATAGGCACCCATGTGGCCGCCAAGCAGGCCAGTCGCGAGCACGTCGTCGCCCAGCTGCAACAACACGCGGCTCACGTTGAGGCCCTTGCCACCAGCGGTCTTTTCGGGCGTCACGCGGTTAACATCGTCGATGATCAGCTTGTCGAGCTGATAGCGCGTATCAATCGACGGGTTCATGGTAACGGTCAGAATCATGTTGAACTCCTGTTTCCGGGGCACGGCACGCGCGGCCCCAAACATACGATAGCTCGTTAAAGAATCTCGATCTCAAAGCCGCGGGTGACGGTCTCCCCCGGCTTGGCAACCAGGCAACCACGCTTGTGCTCCAAGACATCGTCCTCGTCGGAGCAGGTGGACAGGCCGCCCCACGGTTCCACGGCCACAAAGTCGCCCTCGGGCTTGCTCCACACAATCAGGTACGGCATATCGGGGAACGTCAGGCGCACGCCCTTGTCCTCGGTCTTCTTGGTCAGCGTAACCACACGGCTCTCGAGCACATCGAAGATGGTCTCTGCAAAGTCGAAAAGCCCGTGGGTCAGCGGCAGGTCATGGCCAACCATCGGGTTCTTGCTGCGATGCCCAACATCAATCAGGCCCGTTGAGGGAACGGCAGTGCAGAGCTCGGCGGCCTCACGCTGCTCAAACCTCAGCTCGTAATCGTCATAGGACTCGCCCTCGTCGAGCGGGCACTTAAAGCCGGGGTGACCGCCCACAAAGAACGGCATGTCCTCGGTGCCCTCATTGGTCACCTCGTACGACACGGCCACCTTTGCCGCATTGATCGTGTAACGAGCAACGATCTTAAACGGATACGGGTACTGCTCGAGCAACTCGGCATGGTCGGCAGAGCTTAGGCTCAGCGCGACCATGTTGTCGCCCTGCTCCTCGAGCTTCCACTCCTGTTTGCGAGCAAAGCCGTGACGGGCAAGCTTGACCTCGCGGCCGCCCATGGTCATTGCGCGACCGTCACGAAGGCCGCCGCAGATTGGGAAACAAATGGGTGCCTGGCCCGACCAGACCGCCGGGTCACCCTGCCACAGGTACTCACGGCCGTCGGCCACAATTGAGGTGAACGATCCGCCAGCCGTGCTCAGTGCCACACGAATAGAACCGTTATCAAGAACAAACTCCATAGGAGCCTTCCCTTTCTTACGACAGCCCGCCAAGTCAGTGGGGCTGATAGAAAACCGGCCCGCGCCCCCTCACAGAAACGCGAGCCGTCAACGGACTAGTTAATTACGCCGGATACCCGCTAATCATGGTATTCGCCGCGGTCCCACTTCTCGAGGAACTCGTCAAAGAAGTGCGGATCAGCCTGAGCCTCGGCGTCGGCCTTGTTGCAGGCATCGATCTTGGCGATCAGGGCATCGTGCTCGGGGGTCTTCTCGTAGGGCTCCTCCAGGAAGGCAAGCATGATGTCAGCCATCAGGAACTCGCCGGTAATCTTGCCGCCAAAACCCACGATGTTGGCGTTGAGCTCGCGACGGGCATACAGGGCAGAGGTCATGTCGCGAACCAGGGCGCAGCGGGCGCCGGGAACCTTGTTGACGGCGTTGGTGATGCCGATGCCGGTGCCGCACAGGGCCACGCCAAAGTCGGCCTTGCCGCTGGCAACAGCCTCGCCCACGGCCTTACCGTAGATGGGATAGTGCGTACGGGTGTGGCTGTAGGTGCCGCAGTCGAGCACCTTGTAGCCAGCCTGCTCCAGGCGGTCGGCCAGATAGATCTTCTCGTCCGTAACGATATGGTCGCAACCGATTGCGATGGTCTTCTTCATCAGAACGTCCTTTCGTCTGAATTCACAAGTTGAGGTAGAAGTTCGAGTTCTCGGTGGCTCTCGTTAGGCCATCTTGTTGAGCATGTCGACACGGATCTGGTGACGGCCGCCGGCGTACTGGGCGCGCAGGAACTCGCGGGCGATCTTCTTGGCGACCTCGGTGCCCACAACGCCCGGGCCCATGGTGACCATGCGCGAGCCGTTGTGCTCGCGGGTCATGTAGGCGGAACGCTCGTCGGAAATGTTGGCGACGACCATGCCCTTAATCTTGACGGCGGCCATATAGGAGCCGACGCCGTACTTATCGAATGCGAAGCCCTGGGAATCCTTGTGCTCCAGCAGGTCCTTGGCAACGGCGGTCGCGGAATCGACAAAGTCCGCGGCAGGGGTCTCGGAATAGTCAACGACCTCGTGACCGTCGGCGATGAGCATCTCCTTGATGGACTCCTTCATCGACATACCGTCGGCATCGGAAGCGATTACAACTCTCATGACATCCTCCTTGAGAGATACGCAGGTGCGTAGTTTCTGTTTGGAAGTGTTGAATCGCGTTCAGGTCCGGGCATCTGAATGTGCGGTTCTTCACTGTTCATGTTTATTTGAACACATTCGAACAGTAACTGCAACAACTATTTGTTTATCTTTGTTCTTTTTTGAACAAATATCGTTCACGGATGATTGCTGACCGTTTGGGATCGTGAAAGCTTCGTCCTGGCACGTCTTCAACAAACAAAAGGGACGGCCGAGAACGTGTCTCGGCCGCCCTTCAGCGGTATGTCCCGGTATATACAGTTGTTTTAGCTATTCGAACTGCCCGCCCTTTTTGGCGTGCTTGGACGGAGCGCTCAGAAAGCGGCCCGTCAAATAGTTCGCTGGACCGGAGATATCAATCCCCAGCAGCACGTGCCCCAGCCACAAAAACGCCGCGAGTACCAGCAATGGAATCACGCACGAGGTCACAATCATCACGATGACGCCTTCGATGAGATCGGTCACTTGCTGCACAATTTCATCGGTCATCTGCTTGGCGCCGCTGGTCACCGACGTGACGAGACCCGAGGCACCGTCGGCAAGCTGCTCAAGCACGCTCTTGGACTCTGTGGACTCGGTCTTTTTCTTGCCTGCTTTGGAGCTGTCGCTATCTGCCGCACCCGCAGCGTCGGCCGCCTTTTGCTCGGCCGCCTCGATGCTAACGCGATACGTTTCGTCGACCTTCTGCGACACCCATACGCTTGCAGGCACCAACGCCATGCCAATTATGGCGACCACCAGCACACGCGTTGCCACGCGGCGCAAGACGGCGCTGGTGCTCCAGCGTCCGTGAATACCAAGTGACACTGCAAGGAGCACCAGCGCAAACGGAATTAGGATGCCCAGGCCAACCGACCACAAAATCGTGAGCAAATATTTCTCTAGGTATAGCACGGCGAGCACGATGCCCAAATTACCCGAAAGCTGTGCGAGCTGCTCGGCAACCGGCGTTCCTGTATCGCCCGGTAGCGCAGTGATACCCGCAGATAGAGCGACGCACGAGGTCGTGAGCGCCAAAACATTGCCCTTCTTTTGATCGATGACCTCGATGGTGGAGTCCCAAGTCTTGGTATCGGCAAAATGCGGGCGAGCTACAAAGCCTGACAACAGCGCCAGTACCACGAGCGCAACGATAAAGCCAATCTGCAGTTTTTTGTTTGCGCACACGACATCGGACAGACTGGGCTGCAGCTCGGTTACCGTCGTGTGCTCGGTTATCTGGACAGGACGCCCATGAGCCATCTCGTGCGCATCTTTCTTTTGAATCAATCCGTTGTCCGGCATTTGGATACCTCCTCATTCCGGCCTGTATTGCGGATGGAAGTATACCCACCCATCGAAAAACCGAACGGGAGGGCGTGCAGAAGCTCCAAGACTGCCCCCAACGACTAGTCGTTTAAGAACGTCCTCAATGACTATCTCGGGATGAGTTGCGGTGGAATAGGGATTGTTTTGCGCCCGCCGGCCCCTATTCAGTCCCCATTTCACCGCAACTTGGAGGAGGACAGAAAAAGCCCTGCCGCGGGTAGCGGCAGAGCTTTTTGAAGGGAACTTGGTTGTGAGGGCTCGTTAGGCGAGCTTGGCCTCGAGCTCGGCGATGCGCTTGTAGGCATCGATGGTAAAGCGGGTCTGCTTCTCCAGGATCATAGTGGTCATGAGAGTGTCCTGAGCGTGAGCCATGATGAAGGTCATCTCCATCTCGCCACCGCCGGCCTCCTGCGAAAGCAGTTTGGTCTGCGTGTCGTGGGCACCGATGAGCGCATCGCTGGCATCCTTGTGCAGCTGTTCGGCCTTCTCAAAGTCACCCTCGCGAGCAGCATCGAGCGCTGCAAGCAGATCGGTCTGGGCGTCACCTGCGTATGCGACGATCTCGAATCCAACCATCGAGATTTCTTCTTTGGTTGCCATATTGCGTTCCTTTCACATATGAACCAATGGAGAGCATCGCGTCCGGGCATACGCGCTGCGTTGTGTATGACAGAAACAATAACATTCAAACAAAAAAGAACAGCTCAAAACGTAATTTCGAACTATGAACGGTCACTTTTCGCCCGTGAACGGTTTTTAAACCAATCTGAACAATATCGAACACAATTAGTGGCAACCCAAACAGGGCCGCACCCTAACGCAAATCGCGCACCGTATCGCCCTCTACGAGCACACCGGGGATCAGCATGTGCTCCACGCCAGACGCACCCCCATCGGCGCCGGCAATCTTGTCGACCGCCCACATGCCGACGCGCTTGTTGTCAAAGCGCACCGTGGTCAGGCGACGGTCGGGCACGATATCGCCCAGGCTGTCATCAACACCCACCACGCTCACGTCCTCGGGCACACGCCTTCCGCACGACTCGAGCCCGCGAATGCAGCCGTAGGCCATGGCATCGTTGGAAGCATAAATGGCCGTACAGGTCGGATCTTCCGCCAGAGCCTGACCTGCGGCATATCCGCTCTGTGCCGTCCAGTCGCCGCGCACGAGCTGCGGGGGCTCAATGCCATGCGCGCGCAATGTCTCGCGCCAGCCTTCCTCGCGCCGCATGCCCGAAAGCGAGCGCTCGGGACACGAGATAAAGTGCACGGTTTTGTGCCCCCGCCCCAGCAAGTACTCGACCATCTGGCGCGAGCAATCGAACTGGTCGTTATCGACCGTTGAACAGAGCGGGTGCTCCAGCATCGTAACGAGCACCGTCTGCATGCCGGGCAGCGGCTCGAAGGTGCCAAAGTCCGCCGGCATGCGATTCATGATCACGACCATGCCGTCTACCGGCAGCGCGCTCATACGCGACGATGCGCTCTCGAGGGTATAGGGATGTCCATCTACTTTAGTGAGGGTGATGGCATAGCCATGTTTGTCGGCCGCGGCGGCAAAGCCCTCCATACGGTCGAGGTTGCCGGTACCGGTAATGTTGAACATGGCGACGCCGACGGTCTTAAACTTGCCACGGCGCAGCGATCGACCGGCAAAATTGGGACGATACCCCAGCTCGCGCATGGCGGCACGCACGCGCTCCTTGGTCTCTGGGCGCACACTGGGCGAATCGTGCACGGTGCGCGAGACCGTCTGCTCCGAGACGCCCGCGAGGCGCGCCACGTCTTTGACGGATACCGATTTTTTAACAGCGGCCATAGGTCGATCTTTCTATGTCAACGATGCCATTGGTGGCACCCTACGCAGTCAAATGAAACGTCTTCAAGTATATCTAACGCCTCCCCCACCATACGCTCACCACCCAAAACCTACCGTTCACCGACATTTTTGCTTCCCCGAACGGCTTTTGTCGCCCAAATGTTAACGTTGCCATTGTGCAAACACAGAGCCACCGGGCGGCTCAAACGTTTACGCGTAAGGAATCGACGGTTCGCAGGCACAGGAACCACCGGTTCGCGTCTTTTTTTGTGTCACAAAATGGCAACGTCAACATTTTGGCAACCGAACGTCAAAAGCTACCATCGTTGCTAACCCACCGACTCTTAGGAGCATTGCATGGAGCAACTCATCGCCATCATCGAAAAGGGCCAGCCCTTTTTCAACGCGATCGCCCGCAACAAGTACCTCAAGGCGATCCGCGACGGCTTTATCTCCGTCATCCCCATCATCATCTTCTCGTCCATCTTCTGCCTGGTAGCCTCGGTCCCCAACATCTGGGGTTTCTACTGGCCCGATGACATCAACAACGCTCTGTGGAAGTGCTACAACTACTCCATGGGCATCCTGGCCATCGCCTGCGCCGCCACCACGGCCAAGCACTTCGCCGACGCTCAGAACCGCAACCTGCCCAAGAATAACCAGATTAACTTTATCTCATGCATGTGCGCGGCCATCATCGGCTTCTTGCTCCTTTCGAGCGACACGGTCGCCACGGACGCCGCCAGCGGCTTCAACACCACCTACCTTGGTTCCAAGGGCCTGCTGACCGCTTTCATCGCTGCGTTTGTGACCGGCATCATCTACAAGTTCTTCATTAAGCGCAACATCACCGTCAAGATGCCCGAGCAGGTTCCGCCCAACATCTCGCAGACCTTCAAGGACATCATCCCCTTCTCCGTCTGCATCACCGTCTTTTGGGTTTTTGACATCGTCTTCCGCGCTGCTTTTGGCTTCTGCTTTGCCCAGGGCGTCATCCAGGTGTTCCAGCCCCTGTTCACCGCTGCCGATGGCTACATCGGCCTCGCTGTGATCTACGGCGCCATGAGCCTGTTCTGGTTCGTGGGCGTCCACGGCCCCTCGATCGTCGAGCCCGCCATCGCCGCCGCCCTCGTTGCCAACATGACCGACAACCTGGCTGCGTTCCAGGCTGGCCAGCACGCCACCGCCGTCCTGACGCAGGGCGCCCAGTACTTTGTCGTCTGCATGGGCGGCACCGGCGCCACGCTCGTCCTGGTCTTTATGTTCTGCTTCCTGGCCAAGTCCCAGGAGATGCGCGCCGTCGGTAAGGCCGCTATCGTTCCCGTGTGCTTTGCCGTCAACGAGCCGCTGCTGTTCGCCGCACCCATCGTGCTCAACCCCGTCTTCTTTGTCCCGTTTGTCTTTGCCCCGATCGCCAACATCTGGATCCTCAAGATCTTTATCGACTTCTTGGGCATGAACGGCTTTATGTACACCCTGCCTTGGACCGTCCCCGGCCCCATCGGCACCATCATGGGCCTGGGCTTCCAGCCGCTCGCCTTTGTGATGCTCGCCCTTATCCTGGTCGTCGACTTTGTCCTGTACTATCCGTTCTTCCGTGCCTATGACGCCCAGAAGTGCGCCGAGGAGGCCGAGATTTCCGAGGAGGAGCTCGCCGCCAAGAACGCCGAGAAGGCCGCCGAGCTCAACGACGCCTTCCAGGGCAAGGCTGACGCCAAGAGCGTTGCCGCCGGCGCTGCTGCCGAGGCCGTGAAGTCCGACGACCCTGCCGCTTCCGCAGCACCCGCTGCCGAGGCAACGACCGCCAGCGACCTCAACGGCAAGCGCGTACTCGTGCTCTGCCAGGGCGGCGGCACCTCGGGCCTGCTCGCCAACGCGCTGGCCAAGGCTGCCAAGGAGCGCGGCATTAACCTCGAGACCGCTGCCGAGGCCTATGGCAACCACGTTGACATGCTCCCCGACTTTGACCTGGTCGTCCTGGCCCCGCAGGCTGCCAGCTACTTGGCCGACCTGCAAAAGGACTGCGAGCGCGTGGGCAACAAGTGCGTCGCCTGCCGCGGTAAGCAGTACATCGAGCTCTCCCAGAACGGCGATAAGTCTCTCGCCTTCGTGAGTGAACAGCTTTCGAAGTAAGTAACGCTTAGGGCCAGCCGACCATCCACAGCCGGCTGGCCCTTCGATTTAGACGATTGGATCATCATGTCCGTTAACCCCGCTAGCGTCACCAACCCGCCTGCGCAGTTTCCCGAGGGCTTTGTCTTTGGCGGCGCCACCGCTGCCTACCAGGTAGAGGGCGAGACCCGCACTCACGGTAAGGGCAAGGTTGCCTGGGACGACTTCCTGGAGGCCCAGGGCCGTTTCTCCCCCGATCCCGCTTCGGACTTCTACAACCAGTACCCCGTCGATTTGGAGCTGTGCGAGGAGTTTGGCATCAACGGCATTCGCCTCTCCATCGCCTGGAGCCGCATCTTCCCCAACGGTACCGGCGAAATCAACCCCGAGGGTGTCCAGTTCTATCACGATCTCTTCGCCGAGTGCCATAAGCACCACGTTGAGCCGTTTGTCACGCTGCATCACTTTGACACGCCGCTGCCCCTCTTTGAGAAGGGTGACTTTCTCAACCGCGAGACCATCGACGCCTTTGTGAACTTTGCCACCTTCTGCTTTAAGGAGTACGCCGACCAGGTGACCTACTGGTTCACCTTTAACGAGATCTGGGCCGACGCCTCCAACACCTACATCGAGGGCACCTTCCCCGGTGGCGTCAAGGCGCATCTGGCCGAGGCCTTCCAGTGCGAGCACAACATGATGCTCGCCCACGCCAAGGCCGTGCTGGCCTTCCACAACGGCGGCTTTAAGGGCAAAATCGGCGTCATCCAGTCGCTGGAGTTTAAGTACCCGCTCAACGAGAACGACCCCGCCGACATCAAAGCCGCCAACAACGAGCACGTGCTGCAAAACCAGTTTTTGCTCGACGCGACGTTCCGCGGCGAGTATGCCCCCGACACCCTCGAGTGCGCCAACCGCCTGGCTGCCGTCTCGGGCGGCACCATCGAGATCTTGGACGAGGACCTCGAGATTATGCGCGAGGCAGCGCTCTACAACGACTACCTGGGCGTTAACAACTATCAGTGCCGTTTTTTGAAGGCTTACGATGGCGAGAACGACCTGCACCACAACGGTACGGGCGAGAAGGGCACTGGCCGCTGGCGCGTTAAGGGTATTGGCGAGCATGTGAACAAGCCCGGCATCCCCACCACCGACTGGGACTGGATCATCTATCCCGAGGGTCTGTTCGATCTGCTCGTCTACATTAAGCAGCGCTACCCCAACTACAAGCAGATCTTCATCACCGAAAACGGTATGGGTTACAAGGACCCCTACAAGGACGGCTTTGTAGACGACCAGCCGCGCATCGACTACATCGAGCAGCACCTGCGCTGGTTGCTCAAGGCCATGGAGGTGGGCGTCAACGTGGGCGGCTACTTCCTGTGGAGCCTGCAGGATCAGTTCTCCTGGACCAATGGCTACAACAAGCGTTACGGCTTCTTCTACGTTGACTTTGAAACCCAGAAGCGCACGCCCAAGGCAAGCGCATACTGGTATAAGCACGTGGCGCAGACCCGTCGTCTGGACTAGTGGCTGGCGGGGTTGCCCGCTCACACAACCTGTCCCCATTTCTCAGCCGGGGGCGGCACGTCACACGGCGCGCCGCCCCCGGTCTTTTTGTTTTTGGGCTGGTCGGGAGCCGTTTGTCTCGATCTGTAACATCTAGCCGAGTTTTTTGGTCCTAGCTGTTACAGATTGAGACGAACAGGATTGCTCTTTCCGAAGAATCTAAATCTGTAACACGTAGCCCGCTTTTGACCGTCTACCTGTTACAAATCGAGACAAACGGAGTAGGACCTAACCCCGTATGTCCCTAACAGTCGAGCGTTCGACCAGCGTACTCGGCACATGAATCGCCTCGATAGACGAACTCTCTCCAATCGCCGCCTCAAACGCAAGCTTACCGACACCGCGCAAATCAAATCGCAGCGTCGTCAGCCGATTGTGAGGAACAAGTCCATCGAGTGCGTCGTCGATACCAACCACGCTCACGTCGTCGGGCACGGACAGGCCCGCGTTCTCGAGCGCGGCGATAACGCCCAGCGCCATCTGGTCATTTGCCGCAAGCACGGCAGTCGGCGCCTGCGACCCGCCGGCAAGCACCTCGGCCGCAATCCGCTCGCCCATGGCGTACCCACTGTCCGCACTCCAATCGCCACGCAGCATCGGAGCGGCATCGACATGAGCACGACCCAGCGTATCGCGCCAACCGGCCTCACGAAAACGCGAGGAAATCGAGTTTTCCGGACCCGCCACAAACCGCATATTCGAGTGACCATGTTCCAGCAGATAATTGGTCAACAGCTCGCACGAACCATACTGGTCGGAGTCGATCGTCGTGCAGCGCGGATGCGCATACATGGACAGGATGACCGTTCGCACTCCCGGCTGGGGAACAAACTCCTCAAAATCGGGAGCCATGCGGTTCATGTTGAGAATCATGCCGTCGACGGGTCGCTCGACCATGCGGCGCGAGGCATCGGCAAGTGTATAGGGCTTGTCGCCGCCCATCTCGATCATAGTGACGGCAAAATCGTGCTCGCGCGCCGCTTGCATGATACCCTCGAGCGTCGCCAGGTTACCGACACGTGTGATGTTGTACATGCACAGGCCAATAGAACGATACGACCCGCCGCGCAACGCCGCTCCAGCAAAATTGGGACGAAAGCCCAGCTCTTCCATGGCGGCCAGCACACGCTTGCGCGTCTTTTCCGTCACGTTGGGCATACCGTTGACCACGCGAGACACAGTCTGGCGGCTCACGCCAGCGAGCGCCGCAACCTCTGCCGCGCTCGCCGAATGACCATTCCTTGTCTGCTGAGCCATGCCTTCCACGCTAACCTGCTTCCCAACTATTCCCCGCGCCCATGGCGCATCGTACATACATCGATAACGTGCTCATGATACCCGAGCCATATACCACAACATGAAAACTTCTGTCAATCAAAACCGCTTACCGAACAAATACAACCGTTCGCGGCTGTTTGAAGTTGTTTTGTTTCTATACATCCCAGCCGGATGTTAACGTGCTCATTGTCAAATGTTCACGTGCTCATTTTGGTTCTAATCATTTTAAGATAGTGTTTATCGGGCTTTTTCACCGCTGAACGCTAACCAGGGAGCCTCCTGAGCGCAAACGCACAATATCGAACAGCGAGACGAGAGGGTGTATGCATATGTCTTTGCTAAACCGCGTACAGCAGCTGCCGAAGGGCTTTGTTTGGGGCGCCGCAACCGCCGCGTACCAAACGGAAGGTTCCACGAAGGTGGCAGGCAAGGGTAAGACCATGTGGGACGATTACCTTGTCGCCCAGGGTCGCTTTTTGCCCGACCCGGCCAGTGATTTCTACAACCGCTACGAGGAGGATATCCGCCTTTCTGCCGAGCATGGACTCAACGCCATCCGTGTGTCCATCGCCTGGACCCGCATCTTCCCCAACGGCGACGATGCCGAGCCCCTCGCCGAGGGCGTTAAGCACTACCACGAGCTGTTCGCCTGCTGCAAAAAGTATGGCGTCGAGCCCTATGTGTCCCTGCATCACTTTGACTCCCCCGCCGCCCTGTTCAACCAGGGCGACTGGCTCAACCGCAAGACCGTCGACGCCTATGTGCGCTATGCCGAGTTCTGCTTCCGCGAGTTCCGCGAGGTCAAGAATTGGTTCACCATCAACGAGCTCATCAGCCTCTCGCACTCCCAATACATCCAAGGCAACTTCCCGCCCAACCATCACTTTGATGTGACGAGCGGCATCCAGACTGTCTCTTATACACATCTCCGAGCCCACGAGACTAGGCATGATCT
>URVF01000003.1 GCA_900551185.1 uncultured Collinsella sp.
CTCGGCGTCGCGCGACGTGCGGATGGCGCCTGCTGCCGAGTCGCCCTCTACGATGTAGACCTCGCGGCGGCCCTTGTCCTTGGAGCGGCAGTCGATGAACTTCTGCACGCGGTTGGCCATGTCGGTCTTCTGCTGCAGGTTGGTCTTGATGCTCTGACGCGTCTTCTCGGCGTTCTCGCGCGAGCGCTTGTTGATGAGCACCTGCTCCATGATCTTGTTGGCGGCGTCTTTGTTCTCGATCAGGTAAGTCGAGAGGCGCTCCTTAAAGAAGGCCGTCATAGCCTGCTGGATAAAGCGGTTGTTGATGGCCTTCTTAGTCTGGTTTTCATAGGACGTCTGGGTGGAGAAGCAGTTGGTCACCAGCACCAGACAGTCCTGGACATCCTGCCACTTAATGCCGCTCTCGTTTTTGTTGTACTTGCCCTGTTGCTTAATGTAGGCATCGATGGCACTGGTCAGAGCGCTGCGGGCGGCCTTCTCGGGCGAACCGCCGTTCTCGAGCCACGATGAGTTGTGGTAGTACTCCTGCATCATGAAGGTGCGCGAGAAGCACATGCACGCGGTAATCTTCACGTTGTAGTCGGGCAGGTCCTCGCGGTCGCGACCGCGACGGTCGGCCTCGATAAAGAAGGGCTCGGTGAGGTAGTCGGTACCGACCTTCTCGAGCACGTAGTCTTCGATGCCCTTGGGATAGCAAAAATCCTCTTCGGTAAACTCGCCATCGTCGCCCTCAATGCGCAGGCGGAAGGTCACGTTGGCGTTGACCACGGCCTGGCGGCGCATGGTCTCGCGATACCAGTCGTGGGGAATGCTGATCGAGGTAAAGACCTCAAGATCGGGGCGCCACTTGATGGTGGTGCCGGTGCGGTTCTCGTCGCTGGGCTCAATCTCGAGTGCCTTCTTTTTGGCACCGACGACCTTGCCCTTCTTAAAGTGCAGGGAGTACTTGTTACCGTCACGCCAGACGGTAACGTCCATGTATTCGGAGGCGTACTGGGTCGCGCAGGAGCCCAGGCCGTTGGTACCGAGCGAGAAGTCGTAGTCGCCGCCCTGGTTGTTGTTGTATTTGCCACCTGCGTAGAGCTCGCAAAAGACGAGCTCCCAGTTAAAGCGCTTCTCGGAGGGGTTCCAGTCGAGCGGGCAGCCGCGGCCGTTGTCCTCTACCTGAATGGAACCATCGCGAAAGGCGGTAAGGGTGATGAGCTTGCCGTAGCCCTGGCGCGCCTCGTCAACGGCGTTGGACAGGATCTCGAAGGCGGCATGCGCGCAGCCGTCGAGTCCGTCCGAGCCAAAGATGACGGCGGGGCGCAGGCGTACGCGCTCCTCGTCCTTGAGCTGGCGGATACTGTCGTTACCATAGTTTGCGGTGTTTTTTGCCATACTCGCTCTCTCCGTGCTCCTTTGCTGCGTTTAAGTCATATAGATAGTCAAGGTAGCATAGCCCAGCCCACAGACGATTCCACCCAACACGAAATCCATCGAACAATCGTTCGGAGTTCGATGGAGATTCGTTTACTCGGACAAAACCGAGTCGGCTCTGTCCGAGTAAGTTTGAATAGCGAATCGAAATTGCTATGTCCGCATAGCGATGGCGGATATGGTTTCCGTAATGACAGATATAGTTGACATTGGCTGATAGATGCAATATATATGTGTCATGTTGCAACGGATATCTGTCCATTACTACGAAAGGAACTCCATGCCGGGCAAAAAGAACCTACGCATGAAGGCGGCGCGCGCGGCGGTTGGCCTTTCGCAAGCTGACTTGGCCGAGGCCGTGGGCGTTACGCGCCAGACCATCGGCCTGATCGAGGCGGGCGGCTACAACCCCACGCTCAATTTGTGCGTGGCAATCTGTAAAGCGCTACGCGTTACGTTGAACGACTTGTTTTGGGAAGACGAGAGCGACGTCGACCCTGACGCTCTTTAGGAGTTCGCTATGAAATTTGAAGATTTAAAACTCGTGCAAAAGTGGCGTGAATATGCCGGCCCAAAGGATGAGCGCCTGGAGGCTGAGAGCGCGAAGATCTACAAGATTGGTTTCGTGCTGCTTTCGTTTGGCATGTTGATGATCTTTTTCTACCAGTTTATAGCTCGACAGGTTGCGTGGGTTCACAGCGACGCCAGTGAAATGCCGCATGGCTTTGCAACGCCGTTCGAGGCAGCCATGTATTTGTGGCTCGTTCTCGTGATGTTGATTTGCGCAGGACTGCAAACGCGGAAGGGCTATGTCGATACCAATCGTTTTGGGCAAACCGAGTATCTTCCTGTTGGATATTTCCTGCTTCTCAGCGGTCTTAGCGGCGCCGCGTTCGCGCTTGTTATTGCCGCAATGCGCTGTATCGCTGAGGCGCAGATCGTGCCGCTCGAAAGCGTCTTTTGGTTGGCGAACCTGGCCACGGGCGTGTTCTGCGGCGCGACGATTTTCGCGGCCACGTTTGCTGTCCTGTGCGCAACGTTTTTCACGGCGAAAAGACGCCGTGCCAAGCTCGAGGCAGAACTCGACTCCACTGACGATATCTAATGCGTAATGGGCTGGCTCTGGGTATCCAGAACCAGCCCATTTGATGTTCGATGAGCCGAGTCGGCGTCTCTCGCAAAGGTAACTGAGAGCTAGCGAGGCTTATCAGAATTGACCTCATCGGCGGTGTCGTTTTCGAGCGCCGTGCGGCGGGCGCTGTAGGCGACAAGGCCGGCGCCGGCTGCGGCGAGTGCTGCTGCGGCTGCTGTCAGGGGGACGTTGCTGTCGCCCGTGCCCGCAAGCGCGCCCGCTTTTCCGGGGCGCTTGTTATTGCCGTGATCCTTGCCGCTGCCAGAGCCACTGCCGCTACCGGAGCTGCTTCCGCCGGAGCCACCTCCACTCGTGCCGCCCTCGCCGTCGACCGTCATCGGTGCATCGTGAAGCCCCGTCGTATCCGCGTTGTCGCATACGCCGACCTGAACTTCTGAGCGTTCGCATGCCGCGTCGGGCACATGAAGCTCGTGCAGTACGGCACCCAGCGCCGAGTTTGCGCCCGGTCGAATTTCCTCGAGCGTTACGGGATCGAGCGCCACCAGATTACGCGCCTTCGCATATAGCGTTACGCGTTTGCCCACCTCGTCGCTCCAACTCTCGGGGATGGCGAAGCTCATGCGGAACTGTGCCGTGCAACCCGGTGCCAGCACGGCGTTGCCGCTGTCGGCTACCAGCGGGTGCGTTGCAAAACGTGCGCCCAGCGTCTCGAGCGCGTACTTCACGTGTGCCATGTCGTTGGCCGAAGCATCCTCGGCAAGCTCCGGATCGTAGATCGAAGCCATGCGTGCGTTCAGTCCGAATCCGATGGAAGCGCTGGAGAACGGCTGGCTGGAGCCCTCTCGGTACAGATCGATCGTGCCGGCGGTCAGCAAGGTGTTACCGTCGTTTCGCACCGTGACCATGAAGGATTCGCCTGCTGCTCCGGGCACCACCGCGCCCGAGGTAGCGACCGCGCCCGTCGGAGTGGCACACGCCACCAAGGGCACTTCGATGCCGTGTAGTTCTGCCTCGCTCTTCTCCGCGCTCACAATGTGCGTGGCGAGCGCGGAGAGCATGCTCCCCGACGTCAAAAATGTCGTTATCTGATCGACGGGATGGTCCAGCTCGCACATCACGAACGGCTCCGTAAACAGATCGCCTGACAAGGTGCTGGCGAAGATGCGGAAGTGCTTGCCCATCACTGCAACTGGGTTGCCTTCTTCGTCGTAGGTCTGTCCCACCTTGCCATCGGTGTTCTCTACATAGAGCGCGCACCTGCCGTTGTTGCTTACGCTAAACGATGCCGGGCCACAGCCTGCGGCACCCACGGGCTGCGTTGCAAACGCCGATGCGCCTCGCGTCCAAGTAATATGCTGCAGTTGCTCGTTGACGGTTGCCAAAAAGCCCGAATGTTGTGGCCACGGTACCGCACGGGGTACCGTGGCGTCTGGTGGCATAACGCCCCAGCCCGCAATGGACTGGCCGATCACGGCGTACGATGCGCAGCCGCAACCGTCTGCGGTCTCGTACGCAACGGGCACCACCATTTTGCCGTTGATATTCTCGGGCTCGCCCAGCTCGATGCTCGACGGTGCCTGCGGAAAGCGGAGGACCTGACGGAACGTGAGGCTGTCGCCCGAAACGTCCGACCACAGGGTAAAGCACTCGAGCGCGACCTCTGCCTCGGTGCCCAACGCCTTTTCTGCCGTGGTTCCGCGGCGGTGGAGATAGGCGCCCGACAGACGCCCGTCGACAAGCGTCTTGCCCACCGTGATGCGTGGACACTGCAGACAATGGTAACCGTCCTCCTGCAGGCGGCCGCGCGAGATGCTGCGCCACGACGTGTGCGATACCACGCGAACTTCGCTATTGCTTATGCGCAGGCGCACAACGGACAGTATGCCGGCTGTGCTTGCCGTATCGAAAAGGGTGCTGTCGCCGTCGGGGCGCTCGCCCGAGACCAGCAGCACGTAGGCGTCCTTGTTTCCCCTGCCGTCCGTATATTCCACCACGTCGAAGTCGTAATCGTATATGCCGTCGCGCTCCACGTCTTCCTCGCCAAACCCAAGGGGAAAGTCCACAGGCGTGGGAGCGGACCACGTTCCGTTTGCCTTTGTGTGTACCACCAGGCGCGAGCGACCATTGTCGCCGTAGCGCACCGAGGCGATACGGAACAGGCATTCTACGCCGGCAATCATTGCCAGCTTCATGTGGGCTTCGCTGAGCACGCCAGCAAACAGCACGTTGTCGCTCGAGGGCTTGATGCCGCCACGCTCGTCCTCCGACACGCCGGCAGAATCGGCGTTCGGGTCGGCAACGGTGTTCGTTGCCTGACCGATGTAGGTGTACTCATACATCGGCGCGGCGTTTTCGTCGTTCTCTATCAGTGCATGGACGAAATGCTCGATCTGTCCCGTGTCGTCGCTTTCTGCATCCGCCTCGAGCTCAATGCGCGTGACCGCTTGATCCCAATCGCGCACGACAGGCGCGGCGTTTACGGCAGTGGCCTTAACCTCGGCGCGTGCGAGCAGTTCGGCGTTGGTGACGATGGTGGCCGATGCGATAAATTGCGGCACGCCGCCCGCCTCAATGTTGCCGGCCGAGCCGAAGCAGGCATCCAGCGTATAAGGCGTATCTCCACCCAATGCGAGCTCAGAGCGCTGGAGCACATACTGGTCGCCATTGTTCACCGACATATTCCACGAATCGATGAGTGTGGGCCACGACCCCGACCAAGCCTTGGTGGTCCACTTGAACATTACGAACTGGAGTATCACATCGACATCGACGTCTGCACCTACGCGCAGTCGCGGAAGCTGGTGTCCATCTGCCTTCTCGTACCCAATGAACAGCGTGAGGGATGCGGCGCCGCGCACGGCAGACGAAGCGACGCCTGCAACGCCGGCGCCAAAGGTGACGGCAAGCCCGATCTGGATGGTGAACGAGCCCGACGTGTTTGAATAGTCGAGCGAAATGTTTTTAAAAAACGCCGCGCCGCTGCCGTGCGTGTGGGCACCCACGGCGAGCGCCAGTTTTGCCAGCACCCAGGGGTTGACGTTTAGGAAAAATGGCACCGGTCCTAGGGTAAACTGCTCGGTCCAATTGAGGTCGGTTCTTACCTGGAAGAGGGCCTTAATATTGCCGTATGCGGGGTCGTTGTTGTTACCCCAGGTTTTGCCCACCCAATCGTAGGCGAGCGAGCCGTACAGCTGTGTGGCGATATCCATCGTGAACAGCGGCGTGCAATGGTGGCGAAGGAGCTTGGTGTTTCTTGGATCGGTGCCCGAACCGGCACTCATCCTCTTGTACTGATTCCACTTCCCCTCCATCTCGTCGAGGTAGCGGTTTGCCTGCTTGGCGCCCGACTCGCGCGGCGATTTCTTCCAGTATTCCGGATCAGGGTTGCCCGAATCGTTCATATAGCTAGCTGGTTTGTACCCTCCGCCAAACAGCACGTATCCAGCAAACGAGAAATCGAACAGAATGGGAAATGTGGGCATCCAGCACGTGAACTTATTGCCGCCGATACCGGGAAACGCCGCGGGGAAATCAAACGGAGTGATCTCTTGGTCCATGGTGGTGGGAATGATGGTGGTCGAGCCCGATTCCGCCTTTGCGGCCGGCGCGGTGACAACGGCCATAGGGGATGAGAGCGTGTAGGTTTTGCCCTGGTAGTCGAGCATAAAGCGCAGCTTGCACCCTTCCTCCAGAAGGCCCGAAGCTGCATCGAGGAACGTGTCTTCAAGCGTGAACGTCGCCAGATTATCCGCGCCCGATGCGCTGGCCTTGATCTGGCCGATCTGCGTGACGGTTTCGGTTGAGCTGCCCGCAGCGGGCATCACTTTATTGATATGCAACGTTGCCTGCCCGCCCTGCGGCAGATGAGCCTGCACGGTAAAAGCGTGCGTGTCGGGCTGGTCGTTTGCTGCTTCGTCCGCTGGCATTGCCATAAACGTGGCGTCGGCGTACTGGATGTCCCATTCGTCGAACGTGAGCTGTCGAAAGTACGGCTCGCCATCGGAGAGCGGACGTGTGGGTGCGGTAATAGCGGTGCCGCCCTGGATACGCGCAAGGGGAATCTCGACATCGCGGTAGCCTGCCATGCTAATGGAGATGCCGCCGTTAAAGTCGTACGCGTCGAGAAGCGTTGCCTCGTCCACGTAGCCTTCTGAAAGCGGCGCGACCTCAAAGATGGCCGTGCCTTCGTCATCGGTCGTGGCGGTGAGCTGCTTGCCTGCGGCATAGCGCGATATGAGCGTGACCTGGGCACCCGTGATGGGCGTATTCTTGTTGGCGACGTCGACCACGACCACACCAAACATGGTGCGCGAGAGCACCAAGACCTTGAAGGGATCATCTTCGTCGGCGTATGCCTCGGCGGGGGCGAACGGCAATATGAAGGCGTTTGTGCTTCCCGGCACGCGCGGCAACATAATGCTCGCCAGCGAGGACGCTCCGGCAACAAGTAACGAACGGCGATCAAGCATCTTTGGCTCCCATCCCGCAGGTATCGGTGGAAATAATCCAATTTTGCGAGAAGGCATCCTGTCACGGTAGTGCCGTCCGAGGGCCAAAATGTCCAATTTGAGCGAGCGAAGCGCCGGGGCTCCGGGGCGCACGTGCCGCGCTAGGCAGTCTGGCCGCTAACGCAGCATATGCGCGACCAGTTCGGTGCGCGTGCCGATGCCAAGCTTTGCATACACGTTGGACAGTCGATTTTTAACGGTACCTGGCGACACGCCCATGTGGCGTGCGATTTCGGCGTTGGTCCATCCGCGGCAGGCGAGCATGGCCATGGTGAACTCCGTGGTCGTTAAATCGTCGGCAACGTCCTCGCCCGAATCGGGGTTGTGGATGCGCCGCCAGCCGTAGCTGAATCGATACGTAATCTCGATGATACGTGCGAAATCGTCAGGGTATTGCGATTTTAGGCATGCCTCGATGAGCCCCTGCAAAAGGCCGTGGTGCTCGCCAATGAGCTCGATAAGGCCGTCGGGGCGCGCAATGTTCCAAGCGGCTCCGAAGTGCGTTTTTGCGGCGTCGACGTCTTTGAGACTCATGCATGCCATGGAAGCTGCCAGGTGCAGGAACAGTTCCGAGATCGGATAGCTCCCCTGTTTCATGATCAGGGCGTTTTCCGCCATGCCCAGACTGCGGCCATATTCGCCGCGCAGGTACAGGGCATGCGCCATCACGTAGCTGGCGAACAGGCGCAGGCCTTCGGGCAGATGCGCCGCAAGCGGATAAAACTCTTCGGCAGAATACGGGGAAGACAAGTGCAGCAGGACGCTTGCGGCCGAGGCGAACAGGATATGCGTGGCGTGGACGGCGGGTGATTCCTCGTCAGTTGGCGTATCGAGGATGCCCGCAAGACAACGGCGGGCGTCGGCGATACGGTTGAGCGACAGGCTGGCGTATCCGCAGATAAAGCATGCGGAATAGCGCAGTGCGGAATCGGTGGCGTCAAGATAGGGGCGCGCCGTCTTGGCAGCGAGGGCGGCCTGTCCGCGAAAGTACAGCGCTTCTGCCGTGGCAATGGCGCGCGAATCGGGGTCGGAAATGCCTGCAACCGCAGCGTCAATCTGCCCCGGCACAAAGGCAGTGCACATCAACGGCATGGGAACGCATGGGTAGCCATCGCAGTCCATCTTCCATCTCCCAACAGCTGGCAACAATAGCAGCAATTGTACTCCTGTTGCTCGGGACCCCTTTCGTTTTACTGCTCGGTTGACGCTGCGGATCGTTTTGGAAGGCTTACGAGCATGGTGGTCCCGTTCTCGGAACTTGTTTCGACCTCTACTGTGCCACCGTGAAGAGCTGCAATCTCCCAAACGAGCGCTAGTCCGAGTCCTGCGCCGCCGTATGCCCTGCTGCGGGATTTGTCTAGACGAAAGAACGGTTGGAAGATGCTCTCACGGTACTGCTTGGGTATTCCCGGGCCCTGGTCCTCGACTCGCAGGAACACGTGGCTGTCGTTGTCGCAGATGGAGACGGTAACGCTCGAGTCGGTGCGGCTATAGCGGATAGCGTTTTCGGCCAGGTTAAACACCAGCCGATAGAGGAGCGTGTCGCTCCCGATTACTAGAGCGTCTCCAGCACAATTGAGGGCTATGCCCCTTTTTTCGGCAAGTGGCGCAAGGTCGGTGAGGACCTCTTCGGACAAGGGGCCAAGCTCCACATCGTCCTCGCAAGGAACGCTGCGGAGCTCACTCATCTCGAGCAATACCTTGGCCATTCGAGACATGCGCTCGGTTTGTTCTTGTAGCAGGCCGAGTAGCTCGGCAGTTTCGGGTTGCAAACCGGAGTGCTCGGAGATGAATAGTTCAATCTGTGCTTGCATAAGGGCGAGCGGGGTGCGCAGCTCGTGTGCGGCGTTGCCGGTAAACTGACGCTGTGCAGAGAACCCTTCGCCAAGACGGGCGATCATGTCGTTGAAAGAGGCGCTGCATCGTTGTAGCTCGATGGGCACATCTTCACTGAGCCTGATTTCGCTTAGGTTGT
The DNA here is from genome assembly GCA_900551185.1 of uncultured Collinsella sp. Taxonomy (GTDB): domain Bacteria; phylum Actinomycetota; class Coriobacteriia; order Coriobacteriales; family Coriobacteriaceae; genus Collinsella. The sequence continues at coordinate 8,996 of URVF01000003.1, forward strand.
CAGGCTGCACACGCTCGACCTGGGCCGCAAAAGCCCGTAGCGGTTTGAGTGCACGGCCGCTCACAAAGTATGCCAGCGCGCCGCCAAGGAGTGTGACTCCAGCCGTGATGTACCAGGCTGTCGTGCCAAAAGACTCCTGTGCGTCGTTTACGACGATCGTGACCTCGTCATCGAGGCTCTCCTTCGTTGGGTCAAACGCCTGAGGTGCATCTACGCCGGCTGCGCTAAGGGCCGAGATGTCGCTGCCGATAGCATCCATGTAGCGCATGCCCGTATAGCCGACCAGACAGTTCGTCAGCACGCATGCCGCACACGTCAGCAGTGCCGTCATAATCGTTATGCGCCATTGCAGCGAAAGCCTTTTCATTCGCTATCCTCCATAACGTAGCCCTCTCCAATCCGATTGCGAATTGGGTCGTATCCCAAAGCGCTGCGTAGCTTTTTGCGGAGTGACGAGATGTGAACGCGGGTTGCGTTGCTAAAGCTGTTCACGCTGCTATCCCAAACGTGCTCGATAAGCTCCTCTTGGCTTACCGGTCGCCCCTGATTAAGCATCAGGTATTCCAAGATTCCCGTTTCCTTGCGTGTAAGAGATAGAGCCTCACTGTCCACGGAAGCGATGCGCGCCTTGGTGTCAAAGCTGAGCTTTCCGCAGGCTAATACTATGTCGCTTTGTGCGAAGCGCCTGAGGGTAAGGCTGCGGATCCTTGCCGCAAGTTCGTCCAGATGAAACGGCTTGGTAAGGTAATCGTTGGCGCCGGCATCGAGTCCGGCGACTTTATCGGATACTTCGCCACGCGCGGACAGAATCAGTACCTTAGTCTCGCAATCGGTTTTCCTAAGTTCCCTGAGCACGGTCATGCCATCGATACGGGGAAGGTTGAGGTCGAGTACCACGAGGTCAAAGACTTCGACGCCCAGCAGGTCGAGCGCCTCCCGTCCGTCGTGACAGCAGTCGACGCTGTATGCCAGGTTTCGCAAGCTGCGCGCGATTGCGTCACACAGCGCCCGCTCGTCCTCGACGATCAAAATACGCATAACAGTCTCCTTGCACATTCCAAATCGCGCTTAACACGGATTTTATAGTCGATATGGTCCAATGGTCGCGTAACGAAAGGAGTGGTTGGGTTGTTCAAAGCGGTAAAACCCGTGGTACAGGTCGCTTTGTTGATCGTCGGAATTGCCATGGTGTGCTTTGGTGTTATGCGTGGCGAGGCGGATGCCGTGCTGGCCAAAGCGATTAGGCTGTGCTTGGAGTGTATCGGAATTGGATAAGAGAGAAAACACTGCGTCGCATGTTTTGGCCCGATTTCGCGGATTCATTCAGGCGGCGGCGACGCTGGTCACCAATATTCACCTGCCAAACTTTGCCAAAGGAAGCATCTATCAGGGCGCGGGAAAAACAGTCTGCGTACCTGGACTTAATTGCTATTCGTGCCCCGCGGCATCGGGTGCGTGCCCCATCGGGTCGTTCCAGTCGGTGGTAGGTTCATCCAAGTTCAACTTTTCTTACTATGTTACCGGTACGCTCATTTTGCTCGGCGTGCTGCTGGGGCGCTTTGTATGTGGCTTTCTGTGCCCGTTTGGCTGGCTGCAGGAGCTGCTTCATAAGATTCCCGGCAAAAAGTTCTCCACGAAAAAGCTCAAGCCGCTCACGTACATCAAGTACGTCGTGCTGCTGTTTGCCGTGGTGCTGCTGCCCGTCTTGGTGGTTAACGACGTGGGCATGGGCGACCCGTTCTTTTGCAAGTACATCTGTCCACAGGGTGTGCTCGAGGGCGCCATTCCGCTGTCCATTGCCAATGCCGGCATTCGATCTGCGTTGGGACATCTCTTTACTTGGAAACTTGCAGTTCTCATTGCCGTGGTAGTGCTGAGCGTTTTGTTCTACCGCCCCTTCTGCAAATGGATTTGTCCACTCGGCGCATTCTATGCGCTCATGAATAAGGTGTCCCTATTGGGGATCCGGGTCGATGCATGCAAATGCGTCTCGTGCGGCAAGTGCTCAAAGGTTTGTCAGATGGACGTTGATGTGGTCCACGCGCCCAATCATGCCGAATGCATCCGGTGCGGAAAGTGCATCGGGGCCTGTCCCGTCGATGCCATCAGCTATCGCTATGGCCTGGATGTGTCGGCGGAAAAGTTCCCCTTGACCGCCGATAAAAAGTAAACAAGCTTCGACAAAACGGAGGAATGACTATGAAGCTTTCTAAGATTGCGGCCCTGTTTATGGTGCCGGTATTGGCCTTGTGCCTTGTGGCATGTTCGGCGCCCGGTGGCAATGCGAGCGAATCTGCGGGCTCCGATCCTAAGATCACAGAACTCACTGCGCAGAAGCCGACCAATGCCGACGAGGCCGCCGAGTTGTATGCAAAACTCATGCAGAAGGAGAACGATATCTTTTCGAGTGATAACGCGCTGTGGGAAAAGGTATTCAATGCGGCAAATAAAGACTCGACAATGATTGAGGACGGCAGCAATTACGGCGATTTCTTGCTCAAGACCATCGACGGCGCCAAGGATGAGTTTACGGCGGATGAGCTTAAGACGCTCAAGGCCGGTGCGCAGCAGATCAAGGAAATCGAGGACAAGCTCGAGAGCTTGGAGAAGGAGTTCCCCGGCTGTGGAAGCACGCCGAGCGCAGGCGAGAGCGTCGACGCTTCGGCCGCTGGCATGACGGCTGGTGCCAATGCTTCGAGCGAGGCGACGAAGTTCCCCAGCTTTACGGGCAAGGACCTGGATGGCAACGACGTGAACAGCGACGAGCTGTTCTCTAAGAACAAGGTCACCGTCATGAACTTCTGGTTCACTACTTGCAAGCCGTGCGTGGGCGAGCTGGGCGATCTTGAGAAACTGAATCAGGAGCTTGCCAAGAAGGGCGGCCAGGTCGTGGGCGTCAATTCCTTTACGCTCGATGGCAACAAGGGCGAGATTGCAGATGCCAAGGACGTGCTGAGCAAGAAGGGCGTGACATATAAGAACATCTGGTTCAAGTCGGATAGCGAGGCCGGTAAGTTTACGTCAAATTTGTTCTCGTTCCCGACAACGTATGTCATCGATCAGAATGGCAACATCGTAGGGGATCCAATCGTGGGAGCCATCAGCTCCGCCGAGCAGCGCGCAGCACTCGACAAACTTATCGACCAGGCGATTGCAAATAGCGAGCAGTAAAAAACGCGTAAAGCAAAGCGAGGATCGTGCGCCGCTGTGCGAAGTAGTCCGCTACCTTTCAAGATAAGCTCCACCATATAGAGGTCCCGTTCGGGACCTCTTCTTTTGGGTGCCATCCCGTTCGTTTTTTGGCGCGGTTCGTTACATTCCTCACTGGTTCCGGCAAAAAATGGGGATAGAGTAGGACAAACGCGTCGAATACGAACGGCGGGGGAGAGCGGGCAAGTGCGCCCGCGTGGGAGAGGTTGCCGTCCATGCTGGAGCTCAAAGGCATTTGCAAAAGGTACGTTACGCAGTCGTTTACGCAGGTGGCGCTCGACAACATAAGCCTGTCTTTTCGCGATAACGAGTTCGTGGCCATTCTGGGTCCCTCAGGCTCGGGCAAAACTACGATGCTCAACGTTATCGGTGGACTCGATCATTTCGATTCCGGCGACCTGCTAATCGACGGTATTTCGACCAAGGACTTTTACAATCGCGATTGGGATGCCTATCGCAACAACCGCATCGGCTTTGTGTTCCAAAGCTATAACCTCATTCCGCATCAGACCATTTTGGAAAACGTGGAGCTGGCGCTCACGCTCACGGGCGTGGGACATGCCGAGCGCCGCCAGCGTGCGCGCGAGGCGTTGGAGAAAGTCGGCCTGGGCGAGCACGTTAACAAGCGCCCGAGCCAGCTTTCGGGCGGACAGATGCAGCGCGTGGCCATCGCCCGCGCCCTGATCAACGACCCCGAGATCGTGTTGGCAGACGAGCCGACCGGCGCCTTGGATTCCACAACGTCCGTGCAGGTCATGGACTTGCTCAAGGACGTGGCGCGCGACCGCCTGGTTATTATGGTCACGCACAATCCCGAGCTGGCGTATCAATACGCCACGCGTATCGTCAACCTGGCAGACGGCAAGATCACCGACGATTCCGATCCTTTCGATGTAGCCGACGCCACGCGCCGCGAGGCCAAGCCTACGCGCAAAACCTCGATGAGCTTTGTGACGGCGCTGGGGCTTTCTGCCCGCAACCTTATGACCAAAAAGGGCCGTACGGCCATGACGGCCTTTGCGGGCTCGATTGGCATTATCGGTATTGCGGCGATTCTGGCGCTGTCCAATGGCGTAAACGGCTACATCAAAAAGGTCGAGGAGGATACGCTCTCGAGCTACCCGCTTACGATCTCCAGGCAGGACTACGACCTGTCGTCCATGATGGGCGGACAGGGGGCCGCGGATGATGACTCGCCAGAAAATGTGGATTCGTCCGACGACAGTGCCGGCGGCAAGGCTCACGGAACCGATAAGATCCCTGTGGTTACGGCCGTAAAGGATATGTTTGCGAGCGTTAAGTCTAACGACATGACGAGCTTTAAGGCATGGCTCGATGCCGGTGGCGACGGCATCGATAAAGAGGTCAACGCCATTCAGTACGGCTACGGTGTATCGCCGGTTGTCTATCGTGCCGGCAAGGGTGGCGAGAAACCCGTTCGGCTTGTTCCCAACGCCATGACCGAGGCCATGAGCGGCGGCGCGAGCTCGGCGGCAACGGTGAGCATGGAATCCATGGGAACCTCGGTCTTTAACGAGATGATTGACGACCAGAGCCTGCTCGACAGCCAGTACGATGTCGTCGCCGGTCATTGGCCCACGTCTGCTAACGAAGCCGTAATGGTGCTTTCGAGCCGTGGAACGGTGGGCGACTACACGCTCTACAGCATCGGCGCGCTGGATATCAACGAGCTCAACGACCTGGTTAACAGCGCCATGACGGCTGACGGTAAGATCGAAACGCCCGAGACCGGCGCCGACTTTACCTACGACGATGCGCTGTCCACGACGTTTAAGGTGCTGTCGCCGGCCGATGCCTATCGCAAAAACGAAGAGACCGGCATGTGGACCGACATGTCTGACGACGCCGACTTTATGGCTGCCAAGGTTGCCGACGGTATTGACGTGCGTATTGTGGGCGTGGTGCGACCTAACGAGACGGCCAATGCGAGTGCGTTGTCTCCGGGCATTGCCTATACGCATGCGCTGACTCGCCAGCTTATGGAGCGCGCCGCCGATTCGCAGATTGTGCAGGAGCAACTCGCCCACCCCGAGACGGATGTCTTTACGGGCAAGTCTTTCGACGAACTGCAAGGCGAGGCCAAGCAAGGCGTGGATCTGGGCAGCATGTTCAGTGTGGACGAGGCGGCGCTCAAGAGCGCGTTCTCGTTCGATACGTCTGCACTTTCGGGTGCGGCCGGCGGTATGGACCTGTCGGGTCTTGACTTGTCCGGGCTGGACATTGACCTTTCGGGCGTTGGCAAGGACATCGACTTCAGCGACATCATGGCAAAAGCGCCAACCCCAGATTTCTCGGGTATCTTTGACGGTCTGGAACTCACGCCCGAGCAAATGCAGCAGGTGGGAACACTAGCCAACCAGCTGTTTGAGGGCTTTTTGCAGTCTGATCAGTTTAAGGCGCTGTCGCCCGAAGATCTTAAGGACGCGTCAAAGCTCTCTGCCGCATTCTCGACGTATCTTGAGAATGATGACACAGCTCAGCAAATCCTGGCCCAGCTCAAAGCGCTCGGCGGCGATGCCCTGGCCGAGCGTCTGCAGCAGGCGATGAGCGACTATGTGCAAAAGCAGCTGGCTCCGTATCTGCAGCAGGCTATGGATCAGGTGATGAAGTCGATCAGCGAGCAGATAGCGTCGACGGTATCATCCCAGCTCAAGGCGGGCGCGGCAGGGCTTATGGACCAGATGGCGACGCAGATGTCGTCGAGTTTTGCCAACCTAGCGAGCGCCATGCGCGTGGATGCGAGTGCCTTTGCTCATGCCATCCATTTCAACATGGACGCCGAGGACCTGAGTTCGCTCATGATGAGCTATGCCAAGGCGTCGAAGCTCACCTATGATAACAATCTGGCCACACTGGGCTATGCGGACGAGGCCGATCCCATCTCGGTTAAGATTTTCCCGCGCGACTTTGAGGCCAAGGAGCGCGTACTCGATCACATCGATGCGTACAACAAGCAGGTCAAAGCCGCTGGCCACGATGATCGGGCAATTTCGTACACAGACTACATGGGTATCATCATGGGTTCGGTGACCGACATCGTGAACACCATCAGCTTGGTGCTCATCGCATTCGTGAGTATCAGCCTGGTCGTGAGCTCCATCATGATCGGCATCATCACATACATCAGCGTGCTGGAGCGCAAAAAGGAGATTGGCATTCTGCGCGCGATCGGCGCGTCGAAGCGCAACGTGGCCAACGTATTCAATGCCGAGACCTTTATCGAGGGCCTCATCGCCGGCGTCTTTGCCATTGTCGTCGTGGTGCTCGTGAGTTTCCCGGTCAATGCCTGGGCGCTTGCGGCCAAACAGGTCCCCAACCTGATGAGTCTGCCCGTGCAGGATGCGCTGGTGCTCATTGCAATTTCGGTGCTGCTGACGGTTGTTGCCGGCCTGCTGCCGGCCCGTAGCGCATCCAAGAAGGACCCCGTCGAAGCCCTGCGCTCCGAATAATGTGACAAAGGGACAGTCCCTTTGTCACATTGAGACCCTTGCGAAAACGGGGTCTAATTACCGTTCGGCAGGTTAAGAACTCCCTCTCCCCGCTTAATGCTTGACGAAGAGTCCTCTGGTTTATATACCTATCGGTAGGCATATAGGATGTATTGCCGATAGAAATGGAGCAACCATGACTCTCACCACACCAGCCAAAAAAGATTGTCTCCGTGAAAGCGGCGCATTTGCTTGGGTCGTCGTTATTGCGCTCGGCTTAATGTCCGCCGGAACAACTGGCACATATAGCATTATTGCCGGCTCATTCGTTGCTCCAGTATGTGAAGATCTGGGCTTTGACTACACTTCTTTTTCTTTCTATTTCACCGCGATTCTTCTTGGCCTTGCGCTTGGGCTTCCGCTTTTGAGTCGCTTCATTCCAAAAGTAATCGGCAAACCATGGCATATTTGCATTGAACTCGTCCTTATTGCCGCCGGCGCCGCAATGGCGTTCTAAACCGAGGTCTGGATGTTCACCGTCTCCGCCGCAGTGATCGGCATCTGCTTTTCGTTTACAACGGGCGTCTGCATGTCCGATGTCATTGACCAATGGTTCAGCAAATCGTCCGGTCTCGCCATCGGCCTCGCTTGGGGCGTTAATTCTCTCTGCACGCTGTTATTGAGTCCTGTCATTACACTGGTCATCGAGCAGCAAGGCTGGCGTACGGGATACATCGTGCTTGCGGCCGTTTCTGCAGCTATGATTTTGCCTGCAAGCGCATTTATCATTCGCCTTAACCCCTCTGATCGCAATATGCTTCCGTACGGAGAGACCGCCTCCGAAACCCATGAGAGCTGCAGCGCCGATGAGCAGGAAGATATCCTTTCGGGCATGGCACTCCGCGATGCCGCGAAAACGCCGTCTTTTATTCTCTGTGTCCTCTTGCTTTGCGTGGCGCAGCTCACCTGCTGCATGAACCAGCTGTTTCCAACCTATGCAAGCGAGGTCGGTTTCAATCCTATCGTAGGAAGCTTAATGGTCTCGGCAGCTTCACTCTCCGATATCTTCCTAAATCCCTTCGTGGGCAAAACATGCGACAAGCTTGGCGCTATTAAAGCAACGGTCGCATGGACAGGTGTCAGCATTCTTTCATTCCTGCTTCTTATCATTGGCGGAAGCAATGAGACCGTTTCCATCATTGCAGCTGGTGTAAACGATGTCATGTTCGCCATCGTTGGAACCGCAATGCCGATGCTTCTCCTCTCGCTCTTTGGATCACGCGATTTTGGAAGGATCTATTCGATCGTTTGCTCAGCGGGCTATGTCGTCGGTGCTTTTGGAATGCCGGTCATGATGAAGGTTTACGGCATGGCAGGGTCATTCCAGGGAGTATTTATCTTCTGCATTGCCTGCAACCTTATGATTGCTGCGTTTGCTATCGTTTCCGGCTTTCTCAATAAGGCTGCTGAAAAGTAATAAGCGCCGATTTGCATCGGCATAGATTGCCATGCAACAGGGGTCGACTCCAAGCCAGACTGGAGTCGACCCCTGTTTTCGTTTTAAAGGTTGCCCGCAGGCACCATGGGTGCCAACATGCGCTTCAGCTTGGCTGGTTTATTTGAACATAAGCTCGACTATTCCCGCCCAAACCGCTTTCTCATCAATATCCTCACCTTGAGCGACCGTATTGCTTGCTCCCTCCAGAACGGTATAAAGAATTTGTACGTAGAGCATTACGTCGGCGCTATCGGAAAACGCGCCAATCTCTACACCATGAAGAAGGATGTCTTTAAGCGCATCCATGGTTCGTTTGGTCGCCGTCGCTTGACGTTCCTGAACTGCAGGAATTCGATTTGCTTGAACGCTAACCTCGGCCAGCACGCGCCGGCGCTTTTCATCGCTTCGATAGCCACCTATAACTGAATTGCCGAGCTCGATAAGCGCGGCCTTGAACCCGTCCCTATCGACTATTAGCGAGTAGTCGCGCTGATAGTCGATGGTCGGAAACATGCTGTCCAAGAGCGTAGTGAAAATCTCCTCTTTTGAGGGAAAGTAGTAGTACACCGACGGCTTGGATATACCGACAAAGTCGCAAATCTTTCCGATAGACGCTTTGTCATAACCGACTTCTGCCACAAGATCGTACATTGCGTCCAATATTTTTTTTCTTGTGCTCACGCTGCATTTCTCCATTGCAAATCACTTCCGCACTACCAACATTATTAAGGATGGCAACGGAACATCAATTCGTGTCCAAACATGACCACTATATACGGCGAACGGTATGTATCAGTAGGCGAGCGGCAATTATTCAAAATTATCTACCGAACGGTAGGTATAGTAGTACTATAGCAGGTGAAACCCCGCTATTGTCGCGGCCGGACAGCATCGCGGGAAACCCGACGGAAGGACCAACCATGTACGAGAACTATCGTATGCCGGGCGAGTTCGAGAAGCGCTCCAACGTCTATGTGACATGGCTTCCCGATTACATCCGTGCAGAGGGCTACGATAACCGCCAGCCCTGCGTTGACGTGATCAAGGCTCTGCTCGAGTATGGCGACGTTACGGTCAACCTCAATTGCGGCACCCCCGGCTCCTATGAGGAGGCTTGCTCGCGACTGAAGGAGGAGGGGGTTGATCTCGATTGCATCGAGATCACGCAGTTCGAAGACTCCAACTTCTATGTCCGCGATAACGGTCCCAGCATCATGGTCGACGACAAGGGCCATTCTTATATGGTCAACCCCGCTTGGACCTATTACGGCGTGTGGGACAAGAACTCCCCGGAGTGCCAGTCCGCACGTAAGGCAGCCGTTCACATGGCGGTTGCGCTCGGTTGCTTCGATATCGTCAATTCCGAAATGGTTTCGGAGGGCGGCGACCGCGAGTTTGACGGTCACGGCACTCTGATCGCCATCGAGGACACGGAATGCCGCAAGCGTAATCCCGAGTTCACGAAAGAGGAAGTAGAGGCCGAGTATAAGCGCATCTACAACCTCAACAAGGTTATCTGGCTTCCGCAGCCTATGCTCGAGGACGACGACTATCGACTGGGCATCCTCGACGAGAAGGAAGACGGAACTCCCGTCTTTGGCATGAGCTTTGCGGCTCACATTGATGAGATGTGTCGCTTTATCACTCCGAACAAGATTCTTCTTGCCGAGGTGTCCGATGAAGAGGCAGCCTCGAGCAAGGCTGGCGCAGAGTCTCGTCGCCGCATTGAGGCGGCCTACGAGATCCTGAGCAACGAAACGGACTGGGAGGGCAAGCCCTTCGAGATTGTTCGTATGCCCACCGCCGAGCCGATTGAAGTCGTTATCGCCCCTGGCGATGAGGATTACGAGCTCTATAAGGGCTTCATCGACGAAATGGGCGGCAAGTTTATGGATGGCACTCCCTGGCCCGAGGGCCCCGTCCACTTCTACGCAGCAGCGAGCTACTGCAACTTCCTCATCTGCAATGGCGTCGTTCTTGGTCAGCGTTATTACCACGAGGGCATGAACGAAGTCGTGAAGGAGAAGGACGAGCAGGCCAAAGCCGTTCTTGAGAGCTGCTTCCCCGATCGCAAAGTCATCATGATTGACTCTCTCGCGCTTAACCTGTCCGGCGGCGGCGTGCACTGCTGGACCAAGGACGTGGCAGCCAGCTGCTAGCGAGCCTTTGAGCCTGCACTGTCTGATTTAGGCGCCACACTTACTGCTCCCCGAGGGATATCCGTGTTTCCCTCGGGGACACATTCGACATTCATCTATCACTAAATGGAAAGGAAATAGGCATGAACAACAGCCTCCGCGGTCGCGACTACATCAACATCCATGATCTCTCCTCCGAGGATTTCCGCTATCTCATCGATCTTGCCTGGAACCTTAAGGCTCAGAAGAAGTCTGGTGTCGACCAGCGCTACTTCCCCGGCAAAAACGTCCTCGCCAACTTTGAGTGGGGCTCGACTCGTACTCGTTGCGCATTCGAGACCTCCTGCAACGATTTGGGCATGGGCTTCACTTATCTGACCAACTCCCACATGGGTGACTGCGAGACCGTCAAGGACGCCATGCGCGTCTTTAACGGCATGTATGATCTCATCGTCTACCGCGCACAGAAGGACGAGCAGTTCCTCTATGACGTCGCCGACCTGGTTGACATCCCGGTCATCAATGCCCTTACTCTCGGCGATCACCCGACTCAGATGCTCGCTGACGCTCTTACGATGGAAGAGCAATGGGGCGGTTTGCGTACGAGCCGCGGCAAGAAGATGGCTTTCGTTGGCAACTGCGCCGGCGCCCCGGTGTGGTATGGCCGTCTGTGCGCTATGCTCGACATGGACTTCCTCGCCATCGGCCCCGACGACCTCCGTCATCAGATGTGCAAGGAAATGATCGAAGAGGTGGAGGCCTGCTACGCCAAGTACGCTCCCAATAGGACCTTTACCATCACCTCTGACCTCGATGCCCTGGATGGCGTTGACGTTATCGTTACCGAGGAGTGGCGCTACATCAACCCCGAGTGCGGCGAAGAGGTTCTGGATCCCGACGACTACAACTCCTGGCTGGGCGATGCCGAGTCTTTGTACCCCTATCGCGTCACCAGCGAGCTGTGCAAGCGCACCAACAATCCCGACATCTTCTGCATGCATGAGCTTCCCTCTGTCCATAACGCAGATCACCGTGTCGGCAAAATGCTCCTCGACCAGTGCAAGAACGACCTCCATCGCGAAATCATCACCGAGGGCTTTGAGATTGCCGACGAGTGCTTTGAGGCCAACGCTTCGGTCATCTTCCGTGAGGCAGAGAACCGTCAGCACACCATCAAGGCCGTTATGTGTGCCCTTCTGGGTCTCTAGGAGCTGTATCAATGGAAAATGCAAAGTTAAAGAGCAGCAAGGTTTACGCATGGGTTCTCGTAATCGCGCTCGGCCTTATGTCTGCCGGCACGACCGGATCCTATAGCGTCATCGCGGGCTCCTTCGTCGCACCCGTGTGCGAGGAGTTCGGGTTTGACTATTCCATCTTCTCGTATTACTTCACCGCAACGCTCATTGGTCTTGCGGCAGCTCTTCCGTTTGTCGGAAAACTCATTCCCAAGGTCGTTGGCAAGGTTTGGCTCCCCGTTGTCGAGCTTATTTTGCTTGCTGCCGGCGCAGGCATGGCCTTCTACACCGAAGTCTGGATGTTCATCGCCGCTGGCGCCCTGATTGGCGTTTGCTTCGCCTTCACCACCGGCGTCGCTATGTCCGACGTTATTGACCAGTGGTTCAAAAAATCTGGTGGCCTGGCAATCGGTCTCGCTTGGGCAGTGAACTCGATTTACATGCTCATCATGAGTCCCGTCATCACCTCTGTCATCGAGGCCGCTGGCTGGAGAACTGGTTATCTGGTGCTCGCCGGTGTTTCCGCAGTGCTCATTCTCCCAGCTTCCATTCTGATCATCCGCTACAAGCCTCAGGACAAGGGCATGCTGCCCTATGGCTACGTCGAGGGCGAGACGGTCACCGAGACCGAGGAGACGACCGAGGATAGCACGCGTGGCGTTAGCTATGCGCGCGCCATTAAGTCGCCTGCCTTCTTCTTCTGCATCGGCTTCCTCTGTCTCGTTCAGCTCACTTGCTGCATGAACCAGCTCTTCCCGACGTATGCTTCCGAGGTTGGTTTTAGCCCCATGGTGGGCGGCTTCATGGTATCCGCTGCATCGCTCTTCGATCTGTTCCTCAATCCGATCGTCGGCACCACTTGCGATAGGTTCGGCAGCACGAAGGCCATTCTGGGCTGGCTCGCTGTCTCCATCCTCTCCTTTGTCATGCTCATGATGAGCAGCGGCAACTCGACGCTCAGCATCCTCGCAGCAGGCGTGAACGACGTAATGTACGTCATCGCTGGCACTGCCCTGACCGTTTTGGTTATGGATGTCTTTGGCTCCCGCGATTTCGGTCGCATCTTCGCGCTGATCTGCTCCGTGGGCTATATCGTCGGCGCCTTTGGCATGCCCGTTATGATGAAGGTCTATGAGCTTGTCGGCTCCTTCCAGGGCGTCTTCATCTTCTGCATCGCATGCAACGTTATTATTGGCCTGTTCTTGCTGCTGGCAAAAAAGACTGGTAAGAACCTCTCCTGGGACGAATAGTTCGATTCGTCTTAGACATACGCTGTAGGGCTTAACCTGCAGCCGCTTTGGGGCATCGACTAACATCGGTGCCCTTTTTCATCGAATGTGACAAAGGAGCAGCCACTTTGTCACATTGAGTGGCATGTAAATCGAGGTCTAATACTTTTCCGAGAAGTGAACGGCCATACTTGGGCCTCCGAAGCATCGACATTTTTAGACGTCAAACCCGCAGGATTTGGCTGGCAAAACCGCAGGAAATTGCATCTCGAAAGTGCCGATGCTTCGGGGGCCCGTTTTCACTCGTTCACTTCTCGGGAAAAGTATTAGACCTCGTTGTATGGGGTGCGGCTGGAGGGTGGTCATCGTTCAGTAGCTACCTCTTCCTTGTGAATCGCCTGAAGCGCAAGGCATAATGCATGTGACAAAGGGACGGCCCCTTTGTTGTGTTGATATGAGAGAAGAGTAGATGATCCTTTCGCTGGCCCCTATGGAGGGGATTACCGGGCATGTGTTCCGTCGCGTGCATGCGGAGTGCTTCGGTGCGCTCGATTGCTATTACACGCCGTTTTTGCCGCCGCCGCGGGTGGGAAACCGCTTTGGCGGCAAGGCGTTTAAGGAGATCGATCCTGCCAATAACCAGGGGCTCAACGTGGTGCCTCAGCTGATGTCCAAGAACGCGGACGAGTTTGTGTGGGCGGCACAGGTGCTCGCCGACATGGGCTACCGCGAGGTCAATCTCAATCTGGGTTGCCCTTCGGGAACGGTTGTCGCCAAGGGCAAGGGCTCGGGTTTCTTGCGCAATCTCGACGAACTTGAGGTGTTCTTGAGTGACGTGTGTGAGCGCTCTCCGCTGCCGGTATCGGTCAAGACCAGGCTGGGGTTGGAACGCGATGACGAGTATGAACGTGTGCTCGATCTGTATTGCCGCATGCCGTTGGCAGAGCTGATTGTGCACCCGCGCGTACAGAAGGACCGTTATACGGGCTCGCCGCGCAAGGAGTTTTACGGCGAGACGCTGGAGCGTGCGCCGTTTCCGGTGGCCTATAACGGCGACATTTTCGATCTTGAGGATATGGACGCGCTGGCGGAGGCCTATCCCGACACGCGCCATGTAATGCTAGGGCGTGGCCTGCTCGCGAACCCCGCGCTGGCTCGCATGGTTAAGGGCGGTCCTGCTGCCACGGCAACCGAACTGCAGCGTTTCCACGACACGCTGTTTGCGGTCTATGCAGAAGAGATTGGCGGCAACGCGGTCTTTCGTATGAAGGAGTGGTGGTTCTACGCCAAGTGCGCTTTCGCCGACCCCGCTACCGTTCACAAGCTCGTACGTAAGACCAAAAAGGTCGACGAATACCGCGCCGCCGTCGAGCGGGTCTTTCGCGAGCAGCCACTCGCACCCATAGCTCGCTTCCGCGGCTAGTTAGTCATCGGGGACGTTCTTTAGCGACTAGTCATTTAAGAACGTCCCCGATGACTACCCGCAAAAACTGTACGTCAGCATCCAAAGATGTCGAAAAATGTCGACTTTGGATGCTGGCGTACATGTTTGGGTTCGGAGGGTGACTAGGCAATCATCGCATCGAGCGTGATGAGCTCCCTGAGTCGCTCCGTGCGTGTTTGCCCATGGCGCTTTGCTTTTGCGTCAAACGCATCAAGAACAGACTCACCCACACGTGCCGATAAAACAACGCTTGGCTCATCGGAGATCGACGGCCTTCCCAGCTTGATGGTGCGACCCTTCGGCCACTCATCTTTTTCGTATGCCTCCGCGGCTTTCTCCAACTCTCCGGGAGCAAACCCCATCATCTTTTCGAGCTGCTTAGCGTCCATAGCGCCTCCTATCGATCGGCATAATGTCGAGCAGAGGTCAACGGATACTCTTTTTGTATACAGTTTTGTAGACAAAAATACAAACAGTTTATCAGGCTAATTAGCTTGTTTTGACCCGCGTGTTCGATAGGAAATGAGCATTGACGGTTTCGATACTCCTTTGCTTTTCAGCCTGGAATTTGGATGCTCATTGAACTTCCGGAGGGGAGCGCTTTATTAAGCTATCGAGATTCTGAGCAGGAGCTCTCACTGGTCTTCGATAATGGGACCAGCTTAATTCGCGACACAGTGTGTCGCGAATGGGAGTAGTCGTTAGGTGTCCTTCAATGGCTAGTCATATAAGAACGTCCAAGTGTCGGATTTTGTCATTTAGTGTCGTCCTCAGCGGCTATTCTGGAGGGTCGTGGTCAAAAAAGGGCAAATATGAGTACTGTTGCCATTATAGTTGCATTTATTTTGCTATAAATAGTAGCTCCTGATGAGACTTGTTCCCATTAGGAGCTACTTTTATTGAACATATGAGGAGAAATAGCGTCGTCTACGGACGTATGGAACGTTGAATAGTTCCTGAAGTGATCAAAATCGCTGCTACTAAACAGGTAGCAGTACTCATATTTGCCCTTTTTGACCACAGCCCTCTCGGAAACCTTTCCAGAGGCGTCAAACAGCCATAATCCAAAGGTCGCCTCAAACAATTAGCCGGCTAAGAGCGTCCATGACTACCCAAAAGCTGTACGCCAGCATCCAAAGATGTCGAAAAATGTCGACTTTGGATGCTGGTGTACATGTTTGGGTCGTATGGGCTGGGGCCCTGGACGGACAGAGCGTGCGTACTAGAGCAGATTCTCCTGCAGCCATGCGATGATGTCGCTCGACTCGTAGAGCGGCTCTCCGTCGATGAACAGGCAGGGAACCTGGCGTTTTCCGCCGACGGCGATAAGCGTTTGCTCGGCATCGGAATCGGTCGAGATATTGCGTTCAGGAATGGTCGCGCCGTTATCGGCCAAAAAGCGCTTGACCTTTATGCAGTACGGGCAGCCGGTCATAACGTAGAGCACGAGCTCGTGATCAGTAGCCATAGGTCTCCAATCGGTTGAGGTTTTGATTGAAATACCCAAAGCTGCCGCGGTCTATGCGCGGACCAGTGACGACTCGATGGCCTGGACCAGAAACGCCGTGGCTCCGGTGCCGCAGGGCTTGTCGTAGTAGTCAACAAAGCGCCGGTCGGCAAGATAGCCGTGGGCGAGGCCCAGGTACGCCTCGTTCTGGGGCTCGTGTCCCCAATTAAGGCCAATCCATCGACGGTGCATTGCGACAAGTTTGCGGGCCTCGTTACTCTCTGGGTCGCCAATGCCCATGGCAATCGAGAGCTGGCCCAAAATGGCGCGTTCAAGTTCCTTCATGTCGTTCCATGTCTGAGGATCCATATCCAGTAACGTTTCGTTTGCTGCATCGATAGCCTCATTGCCATAGCGAGCCCGAGCCTCGGCGCCGTAGCGTTCCTCGTTTTCCTGCACGGTGCGCCAGCGCTCCAGTTGCGGCAGGACGGCGCCCATGAGCGAGACGGCTTCGTCGAGCGACATACCTGTGTTTTGTGCTAGCCGTGGGGCACAGTCCTCGATCATTGCCTCCATCGTGGTGTCGTAGGCGTACTGGCCGTGGTCGTAGCACCGCTTGCAGTAATGGTCGGTCGTGGCGCCCGTGGCATCGGTGCCGCAGTCGCCGGGCGTGAGTATCATGCCGCAGCTCTGGCAATAGTGCTCGGGCATTTCGAGCAGGTGAGACAGGGGCTCGCCGGTCACAGTGGCAATGAGCTTCATCATGTCGATGCCCGGTGTGACCTCGCCGCGTTCCCAACGGCTGACGGCTTGGCGCGTGACGAAGAGCTTGGCGGCGAGCTGCTCCTGGGTAAGGTGATGGACGCGACGGACAGCGATGAGCTTTTCTGCAAAGGCCATAGCGGCTCCTTTCTGCTGGTTGACGGCTTAAGCATACGCGGCGGCAGGCACCCTTCCAAGCAACCGTTGGTTGCACGACGGGGGACCGTGGCGAAGAATTGCGCGCAATGCCCCACGCCTCCATGCCGTACAATGACCGGCATGGAACCTATCGCACACATACATACTGATCTGCCGCAGAAGTTCGGCATTCCGCGCAACAGCTTTTTGGCGCCTCATCTGCAGGGACGCATCGTTTTTGAGCCGGAATTTGCCTCCAATGCAGCAGTTGAGGGCCTGGACTCCTTCTCTCACCTATGGCTGCTGTGGCGTTTTGAAAACGGCACACCCGGCGGCACGGCTAAGGACATAGCCGCCGATGCCAAGACGCGGAACAGGTCCGGAACCAACGCAAAATGGTCGAAAACCGTGCGCCCGCCGCGTCTGGGCGGAGCCGAGCGCGTGGGTGTGTTTGCCACGCGCAGTCCGTTTCGCCCTAATCCCATTGGGCTCACCTGCGTCAAGCTCGACCGCGTGGAGCTTACCGACGATGGTCCCATCATCCATGTGTTGGGGGCCGACCTGCGCGACGGCACGCCCATCTACGACATTAAGCCCTACATTCCGTTTGCGGACTGCCACCCGGATGCAACGGGCGGCTGGATTGAGGATGCTCCGTGGCAAGAGCTCGACATCGAGTTCCCGCAGGCGCTGCAAGACACAGTTCCAAGCACAAAGCTCCCCGGCTTGGTCGAGGTCCTTCGCCAAGATCCGCGCCGCGCGGGCAGCAAGCACGAGCCAAACCGCGTCTATCATCTTGCCTTCGCCGGGCTCGACATATCGTTTACGGTCTGTCTCTTATACACATCTGACGCTGCCGACGATCTTACGCGTGTAGAT
>URVF01000004.1 GCA_900551185.1 uncultured Collinsella sp.
CTACACGCGTAAGATCGTCGGCAGCGTCAGATGTGTATAAGAGACAGGGCCTGGAGAGCGAGCTTTCCAACATCGACAGCGACGCTACCTGCGGTATCGGTCACACCCGTTGGGCCACCCACGGCAAGCCCTCCGTCGTTAACGCTCACCCCCACACCAGCTGCGACGGTCGTATCGCCATCGTCCACAACGGCATCATCGAGAACTTCGCTGAGCTGCGCGAAGAGCTGGAGGGCCGCGGCCATCACTTTAAGAGCGAGACCGATACCGAGGTCTTCGCGCATCTGATCGAAGAGGCTTATGCCGAGACGCACGACCTGATGGCCTCCGTGCGCGAGGCGTGCACCCACGTGGTCGGTGCCTATGGTCTGGCCGCCGTGTGCGCTGACGAGCCCGGCGTGATCGCCGTGGCCCGCAAGGATTCCCCGATCGTGGTCGGCGCGGGCGAGACCGGTTCCTACGTTGCCTCTGACGTGATTGCACTCATCGACGCCACCCGCGATGTTGTGGTGCTCGAGGACGGTCAGTTTGCCAAGCTCACGCCCGCAGGCGTCGAGTACACCGACGAGGCCGGCAACGTTATCGAGCCCAAGGTCACCCACATCGACTGGGACCTGGACATGGCAGAAAAGGGCGGTTATCCCGACTTTATGCTCAAGGAAATCCACGAGCAACCGCGCGTCGTGCGCGACACACTGGTCGGTCGTATGACGCCGGCCGGCGAGCTCGACATCGACGAGCTGGGCCTTTCGCTCGAGGAGCTCAACGACATCGACCGCGTCTACGTGATCGCTTGCGGCACCAGCTATCATGCTGGCCTCATTGCCAAGAATCTCATTGAGGGCTGGGCTCGCATTCCCACCGAGGTGGAGGCGGCCAGCGAGTTCCGTTATCGCAACCCCATCATTACGCCGACGACGCTTGTCGTTGCCGTGTCCCAGTCGGGCGAGACGGCCGATACCCTTGCCGCCATTCGCGACGCGCGCATCAAGGGTGCCAAGGTCTTCGGCATCACCAACGTGGTGGGCAGCCCCGTGGCGCGTGAGAGCGACGGCGTCATCTACACCAAGGCCAACAAAGAGATCGCGGTCGCCTCGACCAAGAGCTTCATCGGCCAGGTCGTGAGCCTCACGCTGCTGGCTTTGCTACTGGCGCAGGTCAAGTACCGCTTGACCACCAAGCAGGCGCGCATGCTGTTCCGCGAGCTTTCCGATACGGCCGAGCAGATCCAGTGGATTTTGGATACCCAAACCGAGGCCGTTCATGAGGCTGCCCTGCTGTGCAAGGACGCGCAGTCGGCGCTGTTCGTGGGCCGTGGCATGGGTGCCGCTATTTCCTACGAGGGTGCGCTCAAGCTCAAGGAAGTCAGCTACCTGCACGCCGAGGCATATGCCGCCGGTGAGATGAAGCATGGCCCCATTGCCCTGATCGACCCGGGCTTCCCTGTCATCGCTGTGGCCACCAAGAGTGCCACCTACGACAAGACCGTGTCGAACCTTATGGAGTGCAAGGCGCGCGGCGCCAAGGTCATCGTCGTTGCCACCGAGAGCGACGAGGAGATCAACAAGATTGCCGACTGCATCATCCGCGTGCCGGCAGTCCGCGACGTGTTCAGCCCCATCACGGCGAGTGTCCCGCTGCAGCTGCTCGCCCGCGAGGTCGCCATCCTGCGCGGCTGCGACGTCGACCAGCCCCGAAACCTCGCCAAGAGCGTCACGGTAGAGTAGTTGGTTCCGCCGTTCTAGCGACTAAGGCCCGGCTCCGCATCAAGACGGAGCCGAGCCTTTTTTACATTTGACCAGATAAAACCTGCCAAAATGAATCTGTCCCTTTTTGGCAGGTTAGCGGAGCTTGCTGGTCTCGAAGTACTCGGGGAACTGGTCCAGAACCTCGGTTTGGTTGCGGAACATCATGTGCAGGTGCTTGCTGACCAAAAAGCTCGCTTCGATGGGGTCGCGACCGGCGATAGCGCGGCGAATCTGCTTGTGCTCGTTCACGATGTCCTGATTGTCGAGAACCTGCGTGGCAGCGCGCAGCCAGCGAAAGCGCTCAAGGTCGGCATTGGTCTCTTCGAGCCACGACCACACGGTGCTGCGACATGCGATGCTAAAAATCATGTGATGCATGAGGTTGTCGCTCAAAAAGAAGCCGATGCGATCCTCTTCGGCCATGGCCTTTTCCTGCAGCACGATGGCGCGGTCGAGCTGCTCGATGCCAGCCGACGTGGCGCGCGCGCAGCACTCCACGATCACCTGCTTTTCCAGATGCTCGCGGATGTAACAGGCACTCTCGGCAAGGGTGAGGTTGATGGGCGAGACGTAGGTACCGCTCTGGGGCACGGTGCGCACCAGGCCTTCCTGCGCCAAACGAACCAAAGCCTCGCGCACAGGGGTGCGCCCCATATCTAGGTCGTCGCAAAGTTGCTTGACGCCCAGCTTTTCGCCCGGCTTGTAGTCCAGGTAGACGATTTTGCGTCGAATGGTGTGGTAGGACTGGTCCTGTAGGCTCGTTTCCTGCTCGCCGACGTGCATCGATTCTTCCATAGCGCCTCGCAACTGTTCTATCAAACTCATATGTCAGTTGTTAATTATGCCGCGAATCAGCTCTCCGCGGTGGGTAATTCGGCTGTTGCCTGAGAACTATTGCGGCATCTTAGTCTGTGTTTGCGCAAGGCTGCGCTCAATGTTGCCGTATCATAAGCCGTCGCAAACGTGAAATAGAAAGAAGGAATCCCATATGCAACTGGCAAATATCGTACGCGAGCGCTGGAAAGGCGTCTTGTTCTGCCTGATCATCGCTATCCCCGCGACGTTGCTCGGCAAACAGGTTGAGGTGGTCGGCGGTCCGGTATTTGCCATCCTCTTTGGCATGGTCCTGGCGCTCGTCTTTCCCAAGAATCGTCGCGAACAGCTCGCCGCCGGAGTCACCTATACGTCCAAAAAAGTCTTGCAGTACGCGGTTATCCTGCTTGGCTTTGGCATGAACCTCTCCCAGATTCTGTCCAAGGGCGCCCAGTCGCTGCCGATTATCGTGGCGACGATCTCGACCTCGCTTGTCATCGCCTTTGTGCTCTGCCGCGTTATGAACGTGCCGGGCAAGATCGCGACGCTTGTAGGTGTGGGTTCGTCGATTTGCGGCGGTTCGGCCATCGCTGCGACCGCGCCCGTCATCGACGCCGACGATCACGAGATTGCCCAGGCCATTTCGGTCATCTTCCTGTTTAACGTTATCGCGGCGCTCGTATTTCCGACGCTCGGCGGCATGCTCGGGCTGACCAACGAGGGCTTTGGCCTGTTTGCCGGCACCGCCATCAACGACACCTCGTCCGTGACGGCTGCGGCGAGCGCCTGGGACAGCATGCATCCCGGCGCCAATGTGCTCGAGAGCGCCACGGTGGTCAAGCTCACCAGAACGCTGGCCATTATTCCCATCACGTTGGTCCTCGCATGCTGGCAGATGCATCTGGCGCGCAAGGCCGGCGGTGACGCCAAAAGCACGTTCTCGCTTAAACGCGCGTTTCCCATGTTTGTGCTGTTCTTTGTGCTGGCGAGCGTGATCACCACGGTGTTTCAGCTTCCCGTGTCCATCACGGCGCCCATCAAGGAGCTGTCGAAATTCTTTATTGTGATGGCCATGGCAGCTATTGGTTTTAATACCGATATCGTTGAGCTGGTCAAAAAGGGCGGCAAGCCCATCGCGCTGGGCTTTTGCTGCTGGATTGGCATTGCGTGCATGAGTTTGGGAATGCAACACGTACTGGGAATCTGGTAGAGAAGTAGCTTATTTGCGTGCTGCGTGCTGGTGAGCGCATTCTCACGGTGGAGCGATAGGAGCTCTTGCGGGTATGGCTTGTCCGCAGGTTTATAAGTCCCGAAGAGCTCTTATCGCCCCGCCAGGATGGCGATGCGGGGCAACACCTATACTCGCAGGACGGCGCTTTCTGCCCTATAGTGTTTGGTGAGCAATATTGTTCAATTTTGAAACACTCGGTCGTGCGACCGCCGGCGGTTGCACGTCGCTGCAGACAGGGGCAAATCATGGATAGCGATGCCAAGCTGAACATCTTGACCGATGCCCTGGCTGCTGCCGGGGCATCGGCATTGGCAATCGATGCGCGTGGGGACGTCGCGATCTCGACCATGAATGACGCGGCGCTTGAGCGGGGTGTGGCGACTTTTGTCGCTGAGCGCCTCGACCGTATAGGAGACGGCGCGCGTCTGGTTATGGGGCGTGAGGGTACGCGCCTGAGCCTGACCGTTCGCCCCACCGACAAAGAGGGCGGGGGCCTTTGGGTCGTCGTGGTCCGCGAGGTGCGCGGTGCCGCGGCGCATGCGGGTATCGAGTGGCTCAACGCCGACGAAGTTGAGGCCCGCTACGAATCGAGCGCGTACGGCATCGTTGAGGGGGCGGCCTCGGTGGCTGCGCCGGTTGCAGAGAGTTACGCGCGCGGTGTGCCCCTTATGCTCGAGGGCGAGCTGGGAGCGGGTCAGGTCGAGATCGCCAAGCGCCTCTATCTGGACGGTCCTTTTGCCGATCAGCCCTTTGTTTCCGTTGCGCTCGATGAGCTCACCGATCGCGGTTGGCGCCATGTGCTCAAAAGCGCCGAATCGCCGTTGTTCCAAACGGGGCTGACCCTTTGCATTGAGGGCTGGAACGCGGTTGGCCCCCAGCGCCTCCGCGAGCTGGTCTCCACGATGACCGACACCGCGTTGGCGACGCGCTGCCATGTGGTGCTGACAGCGAATGACATGCCGGGCGGCGGCGAAAGTGATCAAGCCGCCTTTGTGACCGAGCGCTTCGCCTGTGCGGTGAGCGTGGCGCCGGCAATCGCCGAGCAGGGAGCCGCGTCGACGAAGGTTGCGCGCTATTTGGAATATCTCGCTGATGCATTTGGGACGGCAGCGCCCACGCTGTCTGCCGCGGCGACGAAGACGCTCGATGCTTACCGCTGGCCGCGCAATTATCTGCAGCTCCGCGAGGTCTCGGAACGACTGTATATATTGGTGGGGACGGGCACGGTGGACCGCGCTGTGGCGGAGGAAGTGCTCGCCCAAGAGGACGTGATTAAGACCGCAACCTTTGGCGCCCCGACGCTCGAAAGTGACCTGTATATCCTGCGACCGCTGGCCGATACCGAGCGAGATATCGCGCATCTGGTTGTAGACCATCTCCACGGCAACCGAACCCGTGCGGCGGAGGTGCTGGGCATAAGCCGTACAACGCTGTGGCGCTTGCTGAAGGACGATGACCGTTGAGCGAGGCACCCGTGACCGCGCGCGACGCGTGTGCTACAGTCCAAAGCGTTATTGTTTCGATTTGGTTACGGCGTGCGAGGGCATATGGCTGAGACTTCAAAACCGAGCCGCAGAAGGCGGAGCGCCGCGCCGGTTAACCGACGCACGACATCGGTGACGTGGGGCAAACACGCCTCGGGGTTTGATGGCTCGTTCAAGCGCACTAAATACGGCTATCCTTCGGCAAGCGCCCGCTTGGCAATGCAGGCAGAGTCCTCGCTGTGGGGCCGCAAGCGCGTGGTGGGCTCAAAGCTCAAGCACGACGGCACGCTCGGTTACATCAGCCGCGGGGCGGCTCGCCGCAGCGGGCTCAATCCCGCTGGTTGGCATCGTTATGTGCCGATCGTGGCCGTCGTTGCAGTGATCGTCATCGCACTCGCCGCGCTTGGCTACGCCGGCGGTGGCACCAACTTGGACGCAGTGTTTAAATCGCCCGAGCTCGCGCATGCAGGCACAGAAGTTATCGAGGGCGCTCAGACCCAGACAGGCGTCGCGCCCCAGCGCGGCATCGTCGCGGCGGCCACCACCATCGCAGATGCTCAAAAGGACGAAGGCGAGCAAGGTAACGACGCCGAAACGACCCAGACGAACGAAACGACGACAACGGCGACGTCAATATAAGTTACGAGTGGGGTAGCTAATTTGGGACGGGGCTTTTTTAGCTGCCCAAGACAGTGGCTCATTCGATGTCAGTCGCCAAAAGCGAGCGAGCCGCATTTGCGCCAAGGTGACGTGAAATGAGAGGGCGCTGACCTTCTGGTCGCGCCCTCGAAATTGAACGTCAGATTGGCGTGAATGCGGCCCGCGCAGCGTCAACGAGCCCGCCGTTCGGTAGAACGGCGGAACTAATTACCTTACGTAGACGACGTTGTCGCGGCGCGGCTTTGCCTCGGGTAGCGTGTCCTCGGCGTAGCCCAGAATGCAGTGACCGACACCGCGCAGGCTGCCGTCGGCGGGCAGGCCCCAGCTGGCCAGCAGCTCTAGGCCCTCGGGCGAGTCAAAGACCTCATGCGCGCGGTGAATCCAGCACGAATCGACACCCAGTGCATAGGCGGCGTTGAGCAAGTTGCCCATGGCGAGCGAGCCGTCTTCCAGATGTGTGGGCACGCTGCGGTCAACCAGCACCACCACAACGGTCTTGGCGCCATAGAAGGGGTCGCCGTTGCTGCCCATGACCTGGGCGTTGAGCTGTGAGAGACGCTCGACGGTCGCGGGGTCGGTGACGGCGACAAACGTCACCGGCTGGCGGCCCATGCCGCTCGGTGCATATTGGCCGGCTTCGATAATACGTGCAAGCTTTTCGGCCTCGACGGGACGATCGCTGTAGTTGCGGCAGCTGCGACGGTGAATGAGTGCTTCGATAGTCTCCATGGTGTCTCCTTGCGGTGGCGTTGCAGATGCCCCGTTCATACCCGTCGGGCTCAAACGATAGACGGTCAATTGCCCGGCCAAAAGGATAGATTCCAATTGGGAAAGTAGGTTTGCATAAAAGTACCTTCAGAATGTGACAAACAAATGGGATGGTTAAACGTTTTATCCCGTCTACCCTGCGGTTTTTTACCACTTGCCTAAATGACGAACGCATAACCTCTGATAAAGGTTTTACTAAAGGAGTACCAACGTTTATCAATGCGCCGTGGTGGCGCCGGGCCAGGAGGTAACATCATGTTCCAGGCTGGAGATGTCGTCGAGACCGATTTCGAAGGATTTCTGAAGCTGCTGCGTTCCAAGACGCGCGCTTTCGTGTCGATCAACGATCACGAGTACTACATCACGCACACCGATGGCTATTGGCGTGTTCAGGATTGCGAGGCCCTCAACGACAAGGGCCACTTTACTGACTGCTCCGAGCTGGTCAACACGGTCTGCGAGGTCGTCGAGCTGCCGTGGATTGCCGGCAAGAGCCTGCATGACAGCTTCTCGGGCGCTACGGTCTATGAGGCCGTCGCCGCTTAACAGCCAACACTCGATATTCTCTCGCAACCGCCGGCGCCGCCCCCGCGCCGGCGGTCTTTTTTGTCGATATGCTTATGTAGAGCCGACCATAAACAACGAGCTTGTTGACGATAGTCAAAACTCGGACTAATGTAGAGATATTAATTGGTCAAAACTCGGACTATCGAATGGTGGGAGAGATGAATAGTTCAGTTAGCCTGGTCGATTTCGACCGGATGCTCAACGGGCTTGACCGTATCTATTCGGAGTTCGCGCGCACCTGCGGTCTTTCGGACTGCGCCTATTGGATGCTTGTCGACACCAGCACGGCGGGCGGTAGCATTGCTGTAAGTCGTCTGACAAGCGAATGGTTCTATAGCAAACAGACCATAAACTCGGCCATTAAAACCTTGACGGCGCGGGGTTTCGCCACACTGGAGTTTGCCGAAGGCAGTCGCAAGAACAAGGTTGTGAGCCTGACCGAAGAGGGCCGGCGATTTGCCGAGCGTTATGCGCTGCCGGCACTCAAGGCCGAGCAGCGAGCCTTTGGTGCACTTGAGCCGTGTGAGCAACGCGAGGTTATGCGCTTGATCGGTAAATTTTCTCAGGTGCTCGGTGAGGAGTGCGAGACATTTAAGCGGCAGGTGGAAGCTGAAAGTCAGATGCAAGATCGACGTGAGGGGGAGCCGTGCGACTGCTAATGAGGTTTTTGAAGCCCTATCGAGGGCTTGTCGCAGTGACGCTGCTGGTGCTGCTGGTGGATAACGTCGGTACGCTGCTGGTTCCCACGATGCTGGCGAACATGGTCAACACCGGTATTACCACGGGCGATGTCGACTACATTTTACGCAACGGCCTATACATGTTTATTGCGACCAGCATGGCTAGCGGCGGCACGGTGCTGGGCTGCTATCTTTCGGCGCGCCTGGCCGCCAACGTGGCCTGCGATATCCGCAATGCCGTGTACGACAAATCGCTCGAGCTCGCTGCCAGCGACTTTGAGCGTTTTGGCACGGGATCGATGATCACACGCTCGCTCAACGACATCAACGTGATTCAGCAGGCTATCTTGCAGACGATTCAGCTGGTGCTGCCGGTGCCGTTCTTGGCCGTCGCGGGCATCATTTTTGCTTGGTTCATCGATCCCGCTATGGGAACGCTGTTGGGCGTGGTAGTTGCGATCGTGCTGGTGGCGGCGGTCTTTACGGTGGCTAACGCCGCGCCGATTTTTATGCGCCTTCAGAGCTTTATCGACCGTATGAACGTGGTGCTGCGCGAAAACATCGTGGGCGTGCGCGTCATCCGTGCGTTTAACAAGGAGCGTCACGAGGAGCGGCGCCTGGACGAGGTGTTTAGCGACTACGCCGCCAACGCCATCAAGGTCAACCACCTGTTTGTGGGCCTCGACAGCTCCAGCTTCTTTTTGATGAACATCGCCGAGGTGGCGGTGCTGTGGGTGGGCGGCAACCGCGTAGGCGCCCACGCCATGCAGATTGCGAGTATCTCGGCGGTGCTGGAGTATGCAATTCTGATCCTGTTCTTTGTGATGATGGCCCAGATGGTGGTGCTGACGCTTCCGCGTGCTGCCGCGTGCCTGAACCGTGCGCAGCAGGTGTTGGAGATTGAGACGAGCATCGTCGATGGCGAGCGCACGCTGGATGACGGGGCGCGCGAGCCCCAAGACGAAGCCGATGCGGTGGCCGTGTTCGACCACATGTCGTTTCGCTTTGACGATGCCGACGAGGACACCCTGTGCGACCTGAGCTTTGCCTGCCGTCGCGGTCAGACGACTGCGATCGTTGGCTCGACAGGCTCGGGCAAATCGACGGTGGCAAAGCTTCTGCTGCGCTTCCACGATGCCACCAAGGGCTCCATTCGCCTGAATGGTGTGGACCTGCGCGAGCTTACGCAAGACGAAATCCGCGGGCGCATTGCCTATGTGCCGCAGAAGGCGTGGCTGTTCTCGGGCACGGTGGCAAGCAATCTGCGCTTTGGCAACGAAGACGCGACTGAGGCCGACATGCTTCATGCGCTCCAGGTTGCCCAGAGCACCTTTGTGCTCGATCAGCCGCAGGGGATCGATACCCCGGTGGCGCAGGGCGGTACGAACTTTTCGGGCGGCCAGCGCCAGCGTTTGGCAATCGCCCGTGCGCTCATGAAGCATGCCGATCTATATATCTTCGATGACAGTTTTTCGGCCCTGGACTTTAAGACCGATGCCGCCCTGCGCCATGCGTTGCGGGACGAGACGTGCGATGCCGCGGTGCTCATCATCGCCCAGCGCATCTCGGCTATTTTGCATGCCGATCAGATCGTGGTGCTCAAAGACGGCAAGATCGTGGGCCTAGGCACGCACGACGAGCTTATGGAAACCTGCGAGGTGTACCGTGCCATCGCGGAATCGCAGATGAAGGGAGGTGAGTAGCATGACCGAGGAGCTCAAGAAGCAGGGCGGCGTTGATGACGCCGCTGCCGCGGGACTGGTCGAGGAAACGGCTGCCGCGTCGACCGAGCTGGATGACGCCGCCAAGGCTGCGGCCGAGCGCGAGGCTCGCCGCCAAGCGCTCTACGAGGAAAACGAACGTGCCGAGGACGAGCGCGCCCGCGCCGAGGCGGAGCGTATGCGCGACGTGGACGACGAAGACGAGGACGAGACGCCTCGGGATACCTGGGCGACGGTGCGCCGCCTGTGGAGTGAGGCTGCCGGCGACCACTGGCGCTTCTATATCGTGTTCGCGAGCATTGTGTTCTATGTCATCTTTAACACTGCCGCGCCGGCATATAGCGCCCGCGTGATCGATGAGCTGTGGGGCCACATTCAGGTAGCGTTTGCCAACGACACCACTTTCAGCATCACCTGGGAGAACTGTGGCAGGACTATCTTCATCTACTTTTTGATTTGGACGGCCGCCGCTTCGTTCTACGCGCTCCAGAGCTTTTTGATGTCGAGCGTGGCCGAACGCCTCAATCTATGCCTGCGCAACCGCATCGCGCAAAAGCTCAACCGTCTGCCGCTCGCCTATTTTGACGCGCATCGTCCCGGCGAGGTCGTCAGCCGCGCGACCAACGACCTGGACAAGATGTCCGAGAGCATGCAGCGCGGATTGCTGCAGCTGCTCGTGTCGATCGGCACGGTTGTTGGTGCTGTGAGCGTGATGTTCGTGTTCAGCGTGCAGCTTACGCTCGTCTTTCTGTTCTTTACGGCACTGTCGCTGCTGGTGACGAAGGTCGTCTCGCGCCGCACACACGATGTGACGGGCGAGCGCCAGGAGTGGGTGTCCAAGATTACGAGTGCGGTCGAGGAAGGCTATTCGGGCCGTCTGGTGATCCGCGCGTTTAACCGCGAACGTCAGAGCTCCGCTGAGGTGCACGAGGCTTCGAAGGAACTGGCTCGTGTGAGCACCAAGGCCGACTTTATGATCAATGCTGTCGGCCCCGCAGTGCGCTTTATCGGCCGTTTGGCGCAGATCGTTATTGCGCTTGTGGGCTGCAGCATGCTGGTTGCCGGTCACATGACCGTCGGCGTGTTCCAGGCGTTCTTCCAGTTTATCTACGAGGCGTCCGAGCCCATGACGCAGTTGTCGTTTACCTTCAACTCGCTGCAGAGCGCGCTGGCGAGTGCAGAGCGCGTGTTCGACCTGCTCGATGAGCCCGAGATGGAGGCCGATCCGCTGCCGGACAAGGCCGCCAAGCTGCCGGGTCGCGTGGAGGGCCGCGTCTCCTTTGAGCATGTGCGCTTTGGTTATTCGCCCGACAAGCCGCTTATGCGCGACGTGTCGTTTACCGCCGAGCCGGGCCAGAAGATTGCCGTGGTGGGAACCACGGGCGCAGGCAAGACGACGCTCATCAACCTGCTCATGCGCTTCTACGAGATTGACG
Organism: uncultured Collinsella sp.; assembly: GCA_900551185.1. Classification (GTDB taxonomy): domain Bacteria; phylum Actinomycetota; class Coriobacteriia; order Coriobacteriales; family Coriobacteriaceae; genus Collinsella. The sequence goes on from URVF01000004.1 coordinate 11,109, forward strand.
GCGGGCGTATTACGCTCGACGGCGTGGATACGAGCCGCATGGACCGCGGCGAGCTACGGCAGCAGTTTGGCATGGTGCTGCAGGACGCCTGGCTGTTCGACGGCACGATTGCCGAGAATATCGCCTACGGCTGCCCCGAGGCGACGCGCGACGAGATCGTGGCGGCTGCGCGCGCCGCGCAGGTCGACTTCTTTGTGCGCACCATGCCGCAGGGCTACGACACGCGCGTGGCCAACGATGCCGAGAGCATCAGCCAGGGCCAGCGTCAGCTGCTGACCATCGCTCGCGTGCTGCTCAACAACCCGGCGATTCTCATTCTGGACGAGGCGACCTCAAGCGTGGACACGCGTACCGAGCTTGCTATCGGCCGCGCCATGGACGCGCTCATGCGCGGGCGCACGAGCTTTGTGATCGCGCATCGCCTGTCGACGATCGTGGACGCCGACCTGATCTTGGTCATGGATCACGGCAACATTATCGAGCAGGGCACGCATAAGGAGCTGCTGGCTGCCGAGGGTGCCTACGCCGACCTCTATCTGAGCCAGTTCGCATAATGTGACAAAGGGACAGTCCCACATGTCGCATCAACGCAAAGGCGCGCCGGGGATGAATTCCCTGGCGCGCCTTCTTGTGTTGATGCGGGCTTGTGCCGTTCGCAGCCCTAGCGTTCGTCCGCGAGCTTGGCGACGAGGGCCTTGAGCTCGGCCACCTCTCGCTCGAGCTCCTTGACGCGGCGGGCATTCTCGGTGATGCCTTGACGGTTGAGCGCGGATTGCTCGGCGGCATCGTCGGGCATGTACTCGCGATGCTGCTTGGCGTCGAAACTCTCCTCGAACACGCGGCAGCCGTTGCGCTTGATGATGCGTCCCGGCACGCCAACAACGGTGCAGTTGTCGGGCACGTCCTTAACGACGACCGAGTTGCCGCCGATCTTGACGTTGTTGCCGATGCGGATGTTGCCGAGCACCTTGGCACCCGTGCCCACGGTGACATTGTTGCCCAGGGTGGGGTGGCGTTTGCCGGTCTCGTTGCCGGTACCGCCGAGCGTGACGCCCTGGTAGAGTACACAGTTGTCGCCCACGATGGTAGTCTCGCCAATAACGACGCCCATGGCGTGGTCGATAAAGAAGTGCTTGCCGATCTGTGCGGCGGGATGAATCTCGACGCCGGTGATGTGGCGGGTGATTTGCGAGAGCACACGGGCAAGTGAGCGATGACCGTGCTCCCAGAGCCAGTGCTCGGGCACGTGGTTCCACTTGGCGTGCAGGCCGGGGTACGAAAGGAAAATGACCAGGCCGTTTTGCGCGGCGGGGTCCTGAGCTTGGACGGTCTTGATGTCCTCGCGAATGGTATTGATAAAGCTCACCGTCCGCCCTCCCTTAGCGCCATGGCAATGCGATTCAATAAAGTATAGCGATTCGCTAGGGATTAGGAAGAACAATCTTGGCAGCATTGCGCAACAGGTGTCAGTTATGCAAACTTGCTGGTAATGGAGTCATGCTTTTGTGGGGTTGCGCACGAGGGGGCGCCGCAACCGTATACTGGTCAATTTGGACGTATCCGCGCCCACAACTGAGAGGTTTTACTTCATGGGTTTCATCAATTTTATTGCCGAGCTGCTTAAGGACCCGCGCACCGCGATCGCCAGCTGGATCGCCGCCGGCCCGCTTATGGCCTACGGCTGCGTGTTCCTGATCATCTTTATCGAGACGGGCGTGGTGTTCTTCCCGTTCCTTCCCGGTGATTCGCTGCTGTTCGCCTCGGGTTTCTTTGCCCACAACGGCGGCTTTAACATCGTGGCGCTTCTGGCCACCGCATGGGCCGCTGCCATTTTGGGCGATCAGTGCAACTTTATGATCGGTCACTTCTTTGGCCGCAAGATCATCGCTTCGGGCAAGGTCAAGGCCATGACGCCCGAGCGCATCAAAAAGTCCGAGGACTTCTTGGACAAGTGGGGTCACCTGGCCATCTTCCTGGGTCGCTTCTTCCCGTTTATCCGCACCTTTGTGCCCTTTATCGCTGGCATGGGCGGCATGCACTGGCGCAACTTTGTCGTCTTTAACGTGCTGGGCGGCATTACCTGGTCGACGGTCTTTACGCTGCTGGGCTACTTCTTTGGCGGCATTCCCTTTGTGCAGGAGCACTTTGAGCTGCTGATTATCGGCATCGTTGCCGTGTCGATCATCCCGACCGTGGTCGGTCTGGTCAAGGCTAAGCTGGGTAAATAGAACGCGTAGCTCGAGCCAGCGCGCAAACCGTGCAGTTGAGGCCCGTCGCCGTTTACGGTGGCGGGCCTCTTCAGCTTCGGTCAAATGAAATTACTTTAGTTAGTTAAAGAAAAACGTTTTATCCGACGCGCGTGCGGAGTACAATCTCGTGCATGCGAATCGACGTGCCATCGGTTTTGATGCTGTTCGCGTGTCCCGTCCGGCTCTACGCTCCGGGCGTGCGACGTTGCGACGCGGTCGGCCTCGGTCCTTGCGTGCGGGTTCGCGAGTTTGCAACTGTGTATGTAAGGAGCGACATATGACTGTCGAGAAGAAGGATATCGATTGGGGTAGCCTCGGCTTTGGCTACATGAAGACCGATTACAGCTACGAGGCTCATTGGAAGGATGGCGAGTGGGACGAGGGTGGCCTGACCACCGACCACACCCTGCATGTCTCCGAGTGCGGCGGCATCTTCCATTACTGCCAGGAGGTCTTTGAGGGCCTGAAGGCCTACACCGCCGAGGACGGCAGCATCGTCTGTTTCCGTCCCGACATGAACGCCGAGCGTATGTACAACTCTGCCCAGCGCCTCGAGATGCCCCCGTTCCCCAAGGACAAGTTCGTTGAGGCCGTCAAGCAGGTCGTTTCTGCTAACGCCGCCTGGGTTCCGCCCTTCGGTTCTGGTGCAACCCTGTACGTGCGTCCGTTTATGATCGGCTCCGGTGACGTGATCGGCGTGGCTCCCGCTCCTGAGTACACGTTCCGCATCCTCGTGACCCCGGTCGGTCCGTACTTTAAGGGTGGCCTCAAGCCCGTCAAGCTGCGCGTTTCCGAGTATGACCGTGCCGCACCGCACGGCACCGGCAACATCAAGGCCGGCCTGAACTACGCCATGTCCCTTAAACCCACGATGGAGGCCCATCGCGAGGGCTATGCCGAGAACCTGTATCTCGACTCCGAGTCCCGCACCTATGTCGAGGAGACCGGCGGCGCCAACGTCCTGTTCGTGAAGGAGGACGGCACGCTCGTCGTTCCGCAGTCGCACACCGACTCCATCCTGCCCTCCATCACCCGTCGTTCGCTCGTTCAGGTTGCTCAGGACCTGGGCATGACCGTTGACCAGCGCCCCGTCGAGTGGGCCGAGGTCAAGGCCGGTACCTTTGTCGAGTGCGGCCTGTGCGGCACCGCTGCCGTTATTTCCCCGGTCGGCGAGATCGACAACAAGGTTTACGGCGCCGACGAGACCGTGACCTTCCCGGCTGGCTACACCGAGATCGGCCCCGTGATGAAGAAGCTCCGCGAGACCCTGACCGGCATCCAGTCTGGTGCTGTCGAGGATAAGCACAACTGGGTTTACACCGTCGCGTAAGCTGCCTTAGCTGTCCGGCCCGAGGGCGACCTTCCTTTCCGGTGCGTCCTCGGACATGAAAGAACCCCCGCTGCGCACTTTGAACTGCATCCCAATTCTTGGACGGGCTAATTAGCGGCCTACGCCGCACATAGGGACTGATTCCGGAACTCCTCCGGGGTCAGTCCCTTTAGTTTAACCTGCCTCCTTCTCGTGTTCCAGTGGACGACGTATTCGTCGAGGTCTCTCTTGAAGTCTTCGAAGCAGAGCCATTCCCTCCCCCTGAAGAGCTCGTCCTTCATGTGGCCGAACACCTGCTCGGTCGCCCCGTTGTCGATGCAGTTGCCCTTCCGGGACATGCTCTGCACCACGCCGGCCTTCTCCAGCCTGCTGCACCACCCGGCCTGCTGGTATTGCCAGCCCATATCGGAGTGCAGTATCGGGCTGGCACCCTCGGGCTTCCTGGATATGAACTCGTCGAGCAGCTCATGCTGCTGGGCCATGTCGGGGTGCAGCGACGTGGACCAAGCGACGATCTCCTTGCTGCCGAAGTCGTAGATCGGCGCGAAGTAGGCCTTGCCCCAGGGCTGCTTGAACTCGGTGACGTCGGTGCCCATCTTCTGCCAGGGCCCGTCGGCTTCGAAGTCCCTGCCGATGACGTTTTCGAAGGTTTTGCCGACCTTGCCCCTGTAGGAGTTGTACCTGTGGTAATCGGTCTCGCGGCGGATCCCGCAGCTGATACCCATCTCGTGCATCATCTTGAGCGCCGTCTTGTCGGCTATGCGCACGCCTTGCTCGGCTCGCGGGCACATGGCGATCTGCCTGTGGCCGCACCCGTTGGCGGTGCGCGAGAATATCTCGGCGGCGGCCTCCCAGAGCTCGGGCCTGGTGGGCGCCTTGGGGTGCGAAAGCGCGTAATAGTAGCTCGACCTCGCCAAGCCGGCGCATTCCAGCAGGTCAACGAGTGGGTACTGCCCTGAAAGCCCGCTCACGACAACCGCTTTCTCTCGGTTCGGGAGCGCTTCTCTGCCTTCAGGGCTATCGATTTTTTTAAGTAGGCGTTCTCGGCCTCGAGCTTCCGGACCCTCCGCTCGAGCTCCTGCTCGCGCGTCATCTCCTTGGCCGGGGAGCCGGAGCCTTTCGGCCTCCCCTTGGGCTTCGGCCTGAGCGCCTCCGGACCTTCCTCCCTGTATGCCTTCAGCCATTTCTTGAGAGAGCTCGGCGAGGCTATCCCGAACTTCGCCATGGCCTCGGGCTTCGTCATGCCCTCGTCAACGACCGCCCTGACGGCGGCCAGCTTCGTCTCAAACGAGTAGGCGGCGTGCTTCTTTCCCATCATAGCTAGAACCTCGATGCCTGCTGATCTGTAGATGTCTAGCCATTTTCTCACGGTTTCCTCTGGTATCCCGAGCAGAGCCGCAATCGATGCGCGGCCTCGCCCCATGTCGTACAGCTCGGCCGCGCGCAGCCTCAGACCGACGTCGTACAAAGCGTTTCCAGCCATAAAAGGGCCTCCCATTTCTCGTATCCAAGAAATGGGAGGCAGTTCACTTCGTGCGGCGGGGGTTCTTTCGTCCTGCGGAGTGCGCCGGAAAGGAAGGTCGCGCTTTTGTTTTGGTTCGCGCCATGTGGGGGTGGTGGCGACGTGCATTTTTGCGAGTATTCTGCAATCGAAGGCCCCTGCATACCGACCTCGGGCAAAAAATCGGGATTTCTCGATGTTTTCTACGGATGATGGGCGGGGTTATGGGCTGACAGCGGTTGATTTGCAGGGATATTCGCGGTCTTTGGCATTTATCGTGGCGCCCGAAGCTCTTGGTTATGTTGAATACTCCTAAAAATGCACGGCGCTTAGAGGGGGACCTTCGCGAAAAAGGAAACTGCCCCGTCGAAGTATGCATTCGACGGGGCAGTTTATGCATTTGGCCGATTAAGGATGCGCTGCCAAACTACTAGAACTTGACGGTCGGGGCCTGACGGGCTGCTTCGGCGGCCTCGAAGCCCTGGCGCTCCTTAAACTGGAAGATGCCGGCAAAGATGACAGCCGGGAACGTCTGAATGGCGTTATTGTAGCTGAGCACGCAATCGTTGTAGCTCTGGCGTGCATAGCTAATCTTGTTCTCGGTATCCTCGAGCGATGCCTGCAGCTGCGTAAAGTTGGTGTTCGCCTTAAGATCGGGGTAAGCCTCGGCCACGGCGAAGAGCTGGCGCAGCGCACCGGTCAGCACGTTGTCGGCTTCCATCTTGGCCTCGGGCGTGGTGGCCTTGACGGCGGTGTTACGCGCGCTGATCACGGCGGAGAGCGTCTCCTGCTCGTGTTTGGCGTAGCCCTTGACGGTTTCGACCAGGTTGGGGATCAGGTCGTTACGGCGCTGCAGCTGCGTATCGATGTTCTGCCAGGCGTTATCGATGCGGTTACGCTTGGTGACCATGTTGTTGTAGATGCCGGCGATGGCGCAGACAATCACAATGACAACAACGATGCCGATGATGACGGTAATCATGATGTCTCCGTTTCGAATGGCCGCGGCGGCATGCGCCAGCTGCCGTTGGTATAACGCTACTAGTATACCCGCAACGTTTTGCCGTGCCGAACTTTCCGGTAAGCGTTGTGTTTTCGGCGGGGTTGGCACCGGGGCAAAGCGCGCGAGGTACAGGTGTAAGATATGCTACAGATTGACGAGTGTTGTCTTTGCCCTGAGGATGGCGATACCAGTGGACCTTCGCATCAAGAAAACCTACCGCGCCCTGTTCGATGCCTTCACCGAGCTTCTCGAGGAGCATCGTTTTGAGGACCTGACGGTTGCCATGCTGTGCGACCGCGCCATGATTCGCCGCACGACGTTCTACAAGCACTTTCGCGACAAGAACGATTACTTTGCCTTTTATATCGATGAGCTCATGTTGGGCTTGCCGCAAAAACAGCCCGATGAGGCCGGCGCGGTATCTGCCGAGGACGTGCGCGCGCTTCGGCACGCGATTTTGGACGATGCCATGGATTTGATTCTGGCGCACGAGCGGCTCATGGATAACATTTTGGCAAGCAGCATGTCGGGCATGTTGACCAACGTTATTTGCGACCGCATTGCCCGCTCCATCCGCGAGCGTGTGATGAACGTGCTTGCCGAGGATGCCCTGGCCCCCGTGTCACTCGAGACGACGTCTGAGTTTGTCGCCGGCGGTATTATTCGACTTTTCACGATATGGTGGGAATCGGGCCACGATCTTGAGCGTCGACCTGAGATAGCCGACGTGGTCGATGCACTGTTCGAGCGGACCATGACGCCGGTGCATCACTAGGAGTGGCGGAGAGAGGGGGATTCGAACCCCCGGAACGCTCTCGCGCTCAACGGTTTTCAAGACCGCCGCATTCAACCGCTCTGCCATCTCTCCATGAGTCGTAATGATAGCATCGTTTTGAATTTGCAACAGGGAAGGCGAACGATGACGATCACCGAAATCGACGAGAAGTTCATGCGCGAGGCGCTGGCCGAGGCGCGCGACGCCGCGGCGGTGGGCGAGGTGCCCATCGGAGCCGTAGTGGTGCGCGACGGTGAGATCGTCGCGAGGACGCACAATCGGCGCGAGCTCGACCAGGATCCTTCGGCTCATGCAGAGTTCGCGGCCCTGTGCGCTGCCGCTCGGTCGCTCGGTCGTTGGCGCCTTTCCGATTGCACGGTCTACGTGACGCTCGAGCCATGCTGCATGTGTGCGGGGCTTATGGTTAACGCGCGTGTGGGGCGCTGCGTGTATGGCGCGGCTGATGCCAAGGCGGGCGCGCTGGGATCCCTGTATGACCTCAATGCCGACTCGCGCCTGAATCATCGGTTTAACGTGACGGCTGGGGTCCTGGCGGATGAATGCCGTGAGCTGCTGAGTAGCTATTTTGGCGGTCTGCGCGGAGCGGGCGGCGCTGATTGCGGTTGTGGGGCTGATCTTGAAGCACACGCCGCTCACGTCGCAGCGCTTGCAGGTGCCGGTGAGGATGCTGGCACGGCGGTTGACTTTGGTCCTGCGTGCCGCCGGCCCCGCCGTGTGCTGTTGGCGATTGATTCCTTTAAGGGCAGCGTTTCGAGCGTGCAGGCGGAGGCGGCGGTTGCCGAAGGCGTGCGCCGCGTTTGGCCCGATGCTCAGGTGGCCGCGTTGCCGCTGGCGGATGGCGGCGAGGGGACGCTCGACGCCATCGCCGCGCGTGGTGGCGAGCTTTCGACCTGCGAGGTCGCAGGCCCCTTGGGTGACCGCGTATCTGCCCGGATGCTGGTGGACGGCGAGCACGAGTCGGCTGTAATTGAGATGGCCGAGGCGGCGAGTATTGGGTATTCATCCTGCACGGAGTCGGCGGCGTTGGCGGCCACAACCTATGGCGTGGGCGAACTGATGCTTCATGCGGTTCGCGCGGGTGCAAAGACTATCTATATTGGCTTGGGCGGCAGTGCCACCAACGACGGCGGCGCCGGCATGCTGCAGGCGCTGGGCGCGCGTGTGGTCGATGATCGGGGCTGCGATGTCGCCCTCGGTCTTGCAGGCCTTGAGCAGGTGGCGAGCGTTGATTTGGCGCCAGCGCTGCAGGCTTTGGATGACGCTCGTATCGTTGTGCTTTCCGATGTCGAGAATCCGCTCGTAGGGCGTCGCGGCGCGCTTGCGGTGTTCGGCGGACAGAAGGGCCTGCCGACGCGGGATTCCGAGGTACTGCGCAGGTACGACAGCTGGATGGTCGGCTACGGTCGCTTGCTCGACGCTGCGATTGCCGGAGCTCGAGCCCAGGGTTTGTTGCGCACACCCGAGGGTGTACGGACATTTGGCTCGGTGCTCGGCGTGCCCGGCGCGGGTGCTGCCGGTGGCTTGGGCGCGGCGTTGCTGGCGCTCGGGGCGGAGCTACGCTCGGGTGTGGAGACGGTGCTCGATCTCGTGGGGTTTGACGAGCTCGTGCGCGATGCCGACCTGGTCATAACAGGCGAGGGCAATATGGATGAGCAGTCCGCCGCCGGTAAGGCGCCGGTGGGTGTAGCCCGTCGTGCGAAGCGATATGGCAAGCCGGTGATTGCTGTCGTGGGCGGTCGAGCTGACAACCTCGATGCGGTGTATGGGCAGGGCGTCGACTTGGTGCTTCCGATCTGCCGCAAGCCCATGCCTCTCGACCAGGCGCTCAATCCTCAGGAAGCCACAACCAACCTCATCTTCGCCGGTGAATCAGCCGCCCAAGCCTACGACCTCGCTCGCCTCTAAGGCCTATCTCCCTATAAGTTGCGGTGGAATACGGAGTGTTTTTGCCTTTAAGGTGCCAATTCAGTCCGTATTCCACCGCAACTTCGAGAATGGCCATTCGAGGTTGGCTGCCTTGGGTCTTGGGTCGGACCGTTTGCCACGAAATGCGGCCATCTACTACGTTAAACCGGCCACCTTCGACCATCCCGGAATTTGCAAAAACAAAACCGCAGGTAGAAAGCTTGCCGATTTTCGAAAAAGCCGGCTATGGTTGACCCCTGCGGCCTAAACGTAGTAGATGGGCCCTTTCTGTGGTGCGGCACCAAGCCGGTCATTTTGGGATCGGACTATTTTGACTACTCATTGGCTGCTCTGGCAATCGGGCTGCAAAAGTAGTCAAAAAAGCTCCGTCCCAAATTAGCTACCTTGCTCTGGCGGGCGGGAGCAGGTAAGATATACCGAGCGCCTAGCGCGTTCGATGGGTTCGGATGACGACATGTTCCGAATCTGGTCAGGTCCGGAAGGAAGCAGCCATAAGGAGCCTCTGTCGGGCATCCGAATCCATCGAGCGCACGGGCTTTCTTTTTGCGCGGTTTTACCAAACCGCGCAATGCTCGACGCTGCGCGCCACCCAGAGCGACAATTTGTCATTCAAAAGGCAAGGCATGACCAGAAGGTCTATGCCTTGCCTTTTTCATGCCAACTTGTTCGCTCTGGGTGGCGCTCGCTGGCTTTGCCAAAACATCGATGGCTACGCGGTCCAGGAGGCGGTGAAGTGTTTGGTGTCTCGCTGGTCCTCGGCTTCGCCTGCGGGATCGCTCGACTACCAAACACCTCGCCGCCGGCCGGGCCCCGTCGTCCAAAAATCACCCGTAAAGGCGCGTTTATCTAATTAAATCTATCCCTTGCGGAATGCGACTTGCTGGTGTTGTCTGGGCATTGAAGGCTATGTGGTTCAAGCGGCGGCGGTGCTGTTGCTTGAATTTTTGCAGTTAAAGAGGCTCGTTTCCCTAGGTTGGGGAAACGAGCCTCTTTTTGTCTCTGGGCTTGTGGATTGGTGAAGGCAGAATGCTCTGTCGGCTATTTTGAGTTCCTGATGCGGCGTGTGGCTGTGGCGGTTATTCCGAGTCCCATGGCGGCGATTCCTGCGAGTGCTATTGCGCTCGGCGCTGTGTCGCCCGTGTTCGCGAGCTTGCCGGCGGTCGTATTTGCTTGCTTGCCGCTGCTCGAGTTCGCCTGCTTGGTGGAGCTTGGTAGGGCGTCTTTGCCGGTTGCAGGTGAGGCAACGGGCGGTGTCGCCTCGGCGGGTTGCGTTGAGCCGGAGGGGGGCGTCGTCTCGGTCGGTTTCGTTATCTCGGGCGAGGTGGCCTTGTCTGCCGCGGCCTTTGCCTCTTCGTATGCCTTGCAGGCGTCGTCATAGGCCGTTTGCGCTTTTTTCAAATTGTCGAGGAGCGCATCTCGCCAGGCTGTGAACCGGTCGATATCGGCTTTATATTTCTCTACAGCACGTTCACAGTCATTAACTCGTCTTTCCTCTCTTCTGAGGCGGTACTGGAACTCGCGGAGCTCCGTTTCGCAATAGTTTACGTGCGTTTTTGCCGATATGATCTCACTGTGCAACTGCTTTATTTGCTGTTTAGTAGTTTCGACAAACTCCTCGTAGCCGAGTGCTTCGAGTGTCTTAAGCATCTCATGTTTCTTCTCTAATTCTGCCTGGAGCTCGCTTACCCGGTTGATGGCCCCGTCGTATTTGGCTTGGGCAGCATCGACGTCCGCTTGCATGGTGGGAAGGAGTTCCCTCCCTTCGGCGGCTTGCGCCGCCATCTTTTCGCGGTACTCTTGAAAACGGGTAATGTCATCATTGAATCTCGCAATTTTCTCGGGACTTGCGGCGTTTTTTGCGGCCTCGAGGTTTTTGAGCGCTTCCTGCATGGCTGCATACGCTTTTTCTTTTGCGGCGGCCGCGTCTTCTGTCTGCGGGGCGCCCGAATTGCCGTTGGTGGCGCTCGTCTGCGAAACGGCCGCACCGGTGGGGGAACTGGTTTCTGCCGCGATCGCCGTTGCGGGGGCGATTCCCGCGACAAGTGCCGCGGAAAGGGCGATGCCCACAGTTGCTCGTCTTGCTCTTCTTGCGAGAATGTCGTTCATCTCGGCACCTCATTTCAAGGGTCGGCGACTAACTTGGTAGCACTAATGCAAATATACCATGCTAGTTGACCCGACACTGGCTGGGTGTGCGCGTATACCCCTCTGAAAACTGAATCCCGTTAGAAATGACGAGTTGTTTACGCTTCTTTTGGGGTGGCGGTACTATCATGGTTCGAATTGAATGTGGATGATGATAGGGAGCGCCTATACATGATTGAGCTGATCAGGCGTTTTGGTGGTAAGTTTCGCCGGTATATGGTGATTGGCCCTGCGTGTAAGCTGATCGAAGTGATCTTTGACCTGCTGACGCCGCTGGTGATTGCCCAGATGATCGATAAGGGTATTGGCGCACACGATGTCAACGCCGTCGTCCACTACGGTATGCTGCTTGGCGCCATGGCTGTGATCGGCATCTCGTTTACGCTCGTCTGCCAAAAGATGGCGGCACTCACCTCGCAGGGCATGGGTACTGACATTCGCGGCGCACTCTACAAGCACATCAACAAGCTGAGCTATGCCGAGCTCGACCGCTTTGGCACGCCGTCGCTCATCACGCGCATTACGAACGACGTCAACCAGGTGCAGCTCGCCGTGGCGCTGGGCGTGCGCATGCTCATCCGCTGGCCTTTCCTGGCGGTGGGCTCCATGGTTGCGGCCCTTGCCATCGACCTTAAGCTCGGCATCATCTTTTTGATCTGCACGCCCGCCATTGGCCTGGTGTTTTGGTTTGTCATGGCGCGCTGCATTCCGTACTACAAGCAGCTGCAGGCAAAGCTCGACCGCATCGCGCTGATCTGCCGCGAGGGGCTTTCGGGCGCCCGCGTGGTTCGCGCCTTTGTGCGCGAGGACCACGAGCGCAAGCGTTTTGCCCAAGCCGCCGATGACCAGGCCAATACTGCCATCGCGGTGGGCAAACTCTCGTCGATTCTCAACCCCGTTACGTTTTTGGTGATGAACCTGGGCGTGTGCGCCATCCTGTGGGTGGGCGGCATTCAGGTCAACGTGGGCGAGCTTACGCAGGGCCAGGTCATGGCGTTTGTGAACTACATGACGCAGACCCTGACCTCCATCGTGTACGTCGCCAACCTGGTCGTGGTCTTTACCAAGGCGAGCGCGAGTGCTTCGCGTATCAACGAGGTGCTCAGCTGCGAGCCGAGCATCACCGACGAGGGCAATCAGTCGGTTGCGCTGCCCAAGCCGAGCGAACTGGCGGGTGGCGCTGTTCCGGCTGTCTCTTATACACATCTGACGCTGCCGACGATCTTACGCGTGTAG
>URVF01000005.1 GCA_900551185.1 uncultured Collinsella sp.
GATCTACACGCGTAAGATCGTCGGCAGCGTCAGATGTGTATAAGAGACAGCCCTGCATCCTCGAGCGCCAGCGCGACGCAGCCAAAAGCAGCACCGATAGCGGCGCCGACCCCGTCGGCGCCTAAGCCCGTCATGGCCAAACCGGCTGCTCCGACACCCGCGCCCAAGCCTGCCTCGCCCGCGCCCAAGTCGTCTGACCTGGGCAAAGCCCCCTGGCTGCGCTCCGACAACCCCGCCGGCGCTCCTGCCACGGGCAAGCTCCCGACCGAGCCCGCGCCCCGAGCGCCCGAGCGCGCGTCCGCTCCCAAGGCTCAGCCCGCCGCGCCGTCTGCGCCATGGGAATCCGAGCAGGTTCCCTACGACGATGCCATGGTTGGCGGTTTTGTTGCCGATGCTGGTGGGGACGATCTGCCCCCGTTCGACGTGCCGGGTGCGGCGTCCGCGCCCAAGCCCGCTGCAACTGCCCCCAAAGAGGAGGACGCTCCTGCGGCTCCCTGGGAGTCCAACCCCGGCGCGGGCAGCCCCTTCGGCCATCAAGGCGCAGCCCCAAGCATCCCGCAGACCGAGGACGAGGCCAAAGACCTCATCCGTAGCGTCTTCGGCCAGTCCACCATCTTCAAACCGGTGGAGTAGCTGTACGGGCGGGTATACTGCTCAGGAAGAGACTTCTTTGAACGGAGCGAGCTTATGATGTGGGAATATGTCCGCCTCGAGGACGATACGCAAGTTTCGTATTCCGAAGTCCGTGAGGACAACACGGTGAAGGTCGTTGTGGAGCGCCCGCGCGATTGGGGTTTTGACGCGGCGGAGTGTATCTTGCCGGCATTCAATTGGGTGTCACATGAGGGCTTTAGCGAAGCGGACCTCAAAGAACTCGATGATTTCGTGCGTAACAATGCCCCGCTCATCCTGCGTTTTGCCTACGAAGGCGGACGAGTCTATGCCTAGTCTCTTCCGACTCGGCCATATATCACTTTCTTTTGTCCGGGCGCATCTGTATTTCGGACATGTGTAGTGTGGTGCCGCGTATATCGCATTCGAGCAGACAAGCGCGTGACGGTCGGCCTAGGATGCTGAGGTCGATACGATACGTCGCATGGCCGTCCGTGTACTCGACTTGCTCGGCGTTGACGGTTGCTCCGATTGTAAATAAAGAGCCCAGTTCGGCATCGACAATCTTGGAGTCCTTTATCTTGACCTTGAACTCTTGGTAGAGGGACGGGCTGTTGTAGTAAATGGTTCGGGTTCCGTCGGTGCATTCATCGGTCGTCTCCCATTTGACGACGGGCTGGTCCGAGCTGGCTATCAGCAGTTCTGCTCCAAAAGCTATGGCATGGGTGATGACAACCAGCAATGCCCAGCCGACAAAGAGATAGAGAACCACATATGCAACGGGGTGTTTTGAGCGGATGTTTTGGAGCGCGTCGGGGGCATTCATGGGGCACCTCCAAATTGCAATCTATGACAATCAAATTATACCCTGCCGCCATGTGCTCCGCCTCGAGCAGCGGTTTGGCATTTAGCTATTTAGTGGCACACATGAAATGCCGGATTCGGCTCTACTAGATTGAGTATGCGATATTATGCAACCTTGCATAATTCGGCCTTGCATAATCTTTGCGCGTGGTTTGTATTGGAGGACATGTATATCGACTGAGGTAGCGTGTCCGCCCCGCTTGCTTGCCCCGCGCCGTGGTACGATTTTTGAGTTTGAAAGTCCCGTCGCGCTCCGGCTGCCCTTGCAGCTTGTCGCGCGGCCGCACGTAAAGGAGCCATCATGGCCGGTATGAACATGCAGCAAATGATGAAGCAGGCTCGCAAGATGCAGGAGCAGCTTGCCGCCGCGCAGGAAAACCTTAAGTCCCAGACCGTCGACGCCTCTGCCGGCGGCGGCATGGTCAAGGTGACCGTTAACGGCGAGATGGAGCTCGTCAACCTCACCATCGATCCCGATGCCCTCGATCCCGAGGACGTCGATATGCTGCAGGACATGATCATGGCTGCCGTCAACGAGGCCGTTCGCGGCGTCAACGAGCTCGCCAACAAGCAGATGGGCGCCATCACTGGCGGCCTCAACATCCCGGGCATGCCGTTCTAAGACGCGCATATATATGAGTGCCAACCATAGCCTGCAAAAATTGCTCGATGAGCTGGGCCGCCTGCCGGGCATTGGCCCCAAGTCGGCTCAGCGCATCGCCTATTACCTGCTCGAGGCCGATGCCGAGGAAGCGCGTCGCCTGGCCGAGGCCATCCTGGAGGTTAAGCAGGAGGTTCACTTTTGCAGCCGCTGTTTTAACTACGCCACGGCCGACGAGTGCTCCATCTGCCAGGATTCGATGCGCGATACCACTCGCATTTGCGTGGTGGGCGAGCCGCGCGATGTCCAGGCGATTGAGCGCACGGGCAGCTACCATGGTCTCTACCACGTATTGGGCGGCGTGATCAGTCCCATGGACAAGATTGGCCCCGAGCAGCTGCACATTCGTGAGCTGTTGGCGCGCTTGGGGCACGAGGATATCACCGAGGTCATTATCGCCACCAACCCCAATATCGAGGGCGAGACCACGGCGAGCTACCTGGCGCGTACCATTAAGCCGCTGGGCGTTGAGGTGTCGCGTCTGGCGAGCGGCCTTCCCGTGGGCGGCGACCTGGAGTATGCCGACGAGCTTACGCTTGGGCGCGCCATCGAGGCCCGTCGCACGATTTAGGTGGCGAGCCTGCTCCTGCCGTATGTCTTCATCGCGACGCACGGGGTAGTCATAATTCCCCGTGCGACTGTAAGTTTGTTGTGCAACAAAGATGCTTTGTATCCGCTTATCGCATGGATGCTTCCATTCGCATCCTTAATTTGCCCATTCGTTGCGCAACCTTTTGGGTTCGCTGATACACTCAAATATGGATTCGAATGAATGCGCCGCTCCCGAGCGGCGTGTTTTTTTTGGAGGAGAACGCATGCGGCCCGGTGGCACTCAGACAAAGCGCGGCGCCGCGGTGCGCATGCGACGCCGACTGGGCTTGGCGCCGCGGGCGTACGCACTGCTGTCTTGCTCGCTGGTGCTGGTCATAGCTGGCGTTTCTGCCTATGGCATGACCGTGCCGCCCATGATGCAGGCACATGCCGCACGCGAACCGCGCGTGGGGCATGAGGTCAAAAGTGATCTGGGCACCACGACTGGATATGCTTGGGCAAGTGTGGTCGCGCATATTGTGTTTGGTACCGATGATGCGGACGGCGCCGAGGCCCCGGACAACGAAGTCACGCTTGCCAATGGCAAAACCATCGTGCTCACCAACACCAAGATCATCGATCGGTTGTCCAACAATAGCGTGGCGGCAACGGTGAATAAGGTCGAGCAGCAGAAGGAGCAGGACGCCCAGCAGTCCGGAAAGCCCGGTAGCTCGGATACTTCTGGCTCCGGCTCGGATTCATCGAGTTCGGGCGGCGGCTCTGGGTCGGGTTCCTCTGCCGGAGGGTCTGGAAACGGCGGCTCGACGGGCGGAAACACTGACAACGATGCAAACTCCGGTGGCCTTTCCGCTGCTGAGGAAGAGAGCATTCACCGTTGGCTTGTGACCAAGTACAACATGCTCGACGGCTATGTTTCTCGTGCCAATGACGTGGTTTCGACCTATAACTCTACGGGAGATCCCAGGCCGTGCGACAGCCTGGTCGGGGAGATGTTTGTCATTCGAGCCGAGTTCGGTCGTCAGACATTCTCGCCCCGGTCAAAGTGGTATCAGCAGTATGCCAATCTGCGGGGCTGTTACACCAACCTATGTCAATGGGTCGGCCATTACGGCGATGATGACGTTGCGCTCGGTAACTTCAACAATAACATGGCGGCGCTTGCCCTATGATGACCGATCTTGCATCCACCACACCACAATCGCTCGGTCGCGATCCCATGGTCGGCCTGCGCCTGGCGCGTGTCGACGGGTTTGAGCCGGCCATTGCGCTCGGTCAGGACGAACTGCCTGCCTATCTGCGTCGTTTTACGATGCTGTTTGCCGACGATGCCACCATGCGCCGTGGCGGTATCGGCCGCGTGACGCGTGCCGTCAACGCCCAAGGCGAGGCCGTGGCGCTCAAGCAGCTCATCTTGCCGACGCGCGATGAGTTTGACGACGATGCCGCTCACGAGGCGCTGGTCGCCAAGTTCAAGGCGGCGTTTCGCGAGGAATACGAATGCCATCGCGCCCTTTCGGGCCTTAAGGGCTTTCCCCGCCTCTATGGCTGGGGCGAGGTCGACGGTGTGCCTGCAATTGTCATGGAATGGGTCGAGGGCGAGACGCTTGCCCGCTTGCGTTCGCGACTTGCCGTGGACGATGCCGGACGCCTGTCGCCGCTTGTGGCGGCGCGTCTGGGTCGCGACCTGTTCGATCTGCTCTGCCGTATGAGCCTGGTGGGCGAGGGCTTTGTCCATCGCGATATCTCGCCCGCTAATATTATGGTGCGTACGGCGCGTCTACCGCTTGACCGGCAGCTTGCCGAGGGCACCTTTGACCTGTGCCTGATCGACTTTGGCTCGTCGCTGGCGCTTGAGCCTGCGTCGGCCGTGGCCGGTACCGGCGGCAAGGCGTCGTTTACGGAGCGTTATGCCACGCTGCGTCGCGCGACGGTTGCCTATGCCCCGCCCGAGATGCTCACCGACGATATTCCCGACCTGCGCGCTTTGCGTATGTCGCCGGCGATTGACGTCTATGCCGCGGCAAGCACGGTTTACGAGCTCATTGCCGGCGCCGCGCCATACGAAGCCGCGCCGAGCACTTCGGGCACCTCGGGTTCGCGCAAAAAGACGCGCGACATCGCGAGCCCCTACCGTCTCAAGATGGACACGCGGCCCGACTATCCCATTGGTGCCCATGCGCCCGGTTGTGATTTGACGCAGCTGCTTCATCGCGAGCCCGATGTGGCGCTCGCCGCGGCCGAGCAGGCCCAGCAGCTGGGGCTTGAGCCGGATTCCGAGGAGCTACGCGATGCGCTGGCGTTTGTCGATGCCCAGCTGTTCGACGTGGTGATGGCCTGTCTGTCCAGCCATCAAAAAGATCGTCCCGAGCCGGCGGCGGTCGAGGCGGCGCTCTCGGCGTTTTGTGACCACTATGCGCAAAATGTCGGTCGTTCGCTCCGCGGCGAGCCGCTCACGCCGTGCCCCATGGATGCGTCCGGCCGCGCGGTTCGTCGCGCGCTGATGGTCGGCGCGACGGTCGTCTGTGGCGTGGTTTGGGCTGTGGTCGTGGTTTCGGCCGCGCTGCTGGCGTCGGGCGCTCGCGTGACGGCGACTTTGGGATCGCTCGTGTGGTCTGGGACGCTACCGGGTATTATTGCCGCACTGGCGTTGGCGCTGCCAGGCATAGCCGGCGTTACCGCGGGGGCACTTGCGCGCAATCGGCGCTCGGGGTTCCTGCAGGGTGTGCTTGCGCTTTCTGCCTGCGAGGTTCCAGTACTGGTTGTGGCTGCATGTAGCGTATTTTCCCAACGCGCCGTGATGGGCGGCCTTGTTGCCGCTCTGGTTGCAACCTATACGCTTACGTGGTTTTTGCTTGCGATGGGCTTTGCCTTTGAACTTCCCGTTTCGGCACCGCGACGCACAAAAGCCCAGATGGCGACTCCGCTTGCCGGTGGAGCCGCAGCTGCCCGTACTTTTGGCGGACCTGTCGAAGTATCGTCCGATTCTATTTCTACGACCAAGGAGGCCTAGGTCATGGCATCTCAAGTTGAGCTCACCCCATGCGGGGCCATGTTTGACATCTTTAAGCGCGCGGCGCATCTGAGCCATATCGAGCTGTGCGGCCTGGTGCTTTCGTCCCGTCCGCTCGCCGACGGCCGCAGCCCGCAGAGCCGAGCCGCCGATCGCTCTTGGGTTTCCCGCTTTATCGTTCGCGCGCCGGTCGGCACGCTTCAGCAGCGCTACTTTGCCGAATACGGTACCTCGGCTGCGCGTATTATGTCGCAACTGGCCCTGCGCCAGCGAAATCCCATGGACTCCACGGCTGTGATCAATATGGTGTGCGGTCCTGCAGGTGAACCGATGGTACGCGCGCTCGAAGAGTGCCATCAGGACACGAATCTCTATCGCAACGCGCTCGATCGCCTGTCCCAGGCGGCGGAACTCATGCCCGCCGAGCGCGCCGAGGCCGTGCTGGTGCTGTTTGTCGCCGTCGGTTGTTCGGCGGATGTGCGGTCCTCGGTGAACTATGCCATCGACTACGCGCACGCGACCTGTGGCGGAGGCACCTCCACGCCGCGTTCGCTTGGCATGTCGATGACCGCGGGCGAACGCGAACCCGCTCCGGCGCACCCCTTGGGCTTGCTGCGCGTACAAAACAGTTTTGTCGTGAGCGCCCCGCGCTGGATTCAGCCGAGTGAGCAGGGTGTTGAGATTGGTGCGCTGGCCACTGGTGAGGGCGATATTACCGACGTCGGCGACGATGTCTCGGCCCGCCATGCCCATATCTGGTGCGATGCTCAAAATATCTGGCACGTCGAGGACTTGTCGTCCACCAACGGAACCATGGTGGTAAACGGCGCGACGAACGTCTGCATCCAGGTCGAGCCCGGCCGCTCCGCTCAGCTCAACCCCGGCGACGAGCTCAGACTTGGCGAATCCACCACCTACGCTATCCTCCTCGGCGTCGGCGCCCTCTAGTCGGCAGATGGGGACGTTCCTTTTATGCCGGCACTCCGGGACACTCCATGGCGCGCCAGGGCCAATCGCCCGGGGACGAAGCGTTCATTTTGGCCCTTGGCGGTCACCCGAGGTAAACCTTTACCGCCCACCTATATTTGTCGAAATTACACTTGGCGGCGGGGTACAATAAACCCGCATGCGGATTTCCGTTGCGGGTGCCTCCCATCGCCGGGGCGTGCCCGGGAGCATCCGGCATGCGGCCTTTGCGGCGCTCGGTCATGTGCAAGACGGGCAGCTGGGCCTGTGGAGTGCGTGCAGCCCTCCTCGCCTCGGCATGCCTTCTCTCCACGCCATGTACCTGCTGCTGAGCCTGCCTGCCAGATGATTGGAAGCAACAGCGAAAATCCCATCACGCCAATATCCCGGCGATCGCCGGGGCCTGTATACCTATATGAGAGGAGAGGGGTATATGGCGCGTAAGTTTAAGTCTATGGACGGCAACGAGGCGGCCGCATATGTTTCGTATGCGTACACCGAGGTAGCGGGAATCTATCCCATTACGCCGTCCAGCCCGATGGCCGACCATGTTGACCAGTGGGCGGCCCAGGGTCGCAAGAACATCTTCGGCACCCCGGTCAAGGTCGTCGAGATGGAGTCCGAGGCAGGTGCAGCCGGTACCGTTCACGGTTCGCTGGGTGCCGGTGCTCTGACCACCACCTACACGGCTTCTCAGGGTCTGCTCCTGATGATCCCGAACATGTACAAGATCGCGGGCGAGCAGCTCCCGGGCGTCTTCCACGTCTCCGCGCGTTGCGTCGCTTCCCACGCCCTGAACATTTTTGGCGATCACTCCGACGTCATGGCCTGTCGTCAGACCGGTTTCGCCATGCTCGCCGAGGGCAACGTCCAGGAGGTCATGGACCTCTCGCCGGTGGCTCACCTTGCCGCCATCGAGGGCAAGACCCCGTTCCTTAACTTCTTCGACGGCTTCCGCACCAGCCACGAGATCCAGAAGGTCGCCATGTGGGACTACAAGGATCTTGCCGAGATGTGCGACATGGACGCCGTCCAGGCTTTCCGCGACCACGCGCTCAACCCTGAGCACCCGCACACCCGCGGCAGCCACGAGAACGGCGATATCTTCTTCCAGAACCGTGAGGCCTGCAACAAGGTCTACGACGAGCTTCCCGCCGTCGTCGAGGGCTACATGAAGAAGATCAACGAGAAGCTCGGCACCGATTACGGCCTGTTCAACTACTACGGCGCTCCCGATGCCGACCGCGTCGTCGTGTGCATGGGCTCCTTCTGCGACGTGCTCGAGGAAGTCATCGACTACCTCAACGCTCACGGCGAGAAGGTCGGCCTGGTCAAGGTTCGCCTGTTCCGCCCGTTCTCCATCAAGCACTTTGTCGACGTTCTTCCCGAGACCGTCCAGAAGATCGCCGTCATGGACCGCACCAAGGAGCCGGGTTCCATCGGCGAGCCGCTCTACCAGGACGTCGTCTCCGCTCTCTACGAGGCCGGCAAGACGGGCATCAAGGTCGTCGGCGGCCGTTATGGCCTGGGCAGCAAGGACACGCCTCCCGCGTCCGCCTTTGCTGTCTTCGAGGAGCTCAAGAAGGACGAGCCCAAGCGCGAGTTCACCATCGGCATTGTCGATGACGTGACCAACCTGAGCCTGCCCGAGGCCGAGGATGCGCCCAACACCGCAGCCCCCGGCACCATTGAGTGCAAGTTCTGGGGTCTGGGTGGCGACGGTACCGTCGGCGCCAACAAGAACTCGATCAAGATCATCGGCGACCACACCGACAAGTACGTCCAGGCCTACTTCCAGTACGACTCCAAGAAGACCGGCGGCGTCACTGTCTCGCACCTGCGCTTTGGTGATTCCCCGATCCGCTCGCCGTACTACGTGACCAAGGCCGACTTTGTCGCTTGCCACAACCCCAGCTACATCGTTAAGGGCTTCAAGATGGTCCGCGACGTCAAGCCGGGCGGCACCTTCCTGGTCAACTGCCAGTGGAGCGACGAGGAGTTCGCCGAGCACATGCCCGCCGTGGCCAAGCGCTACATCGCGAACAACAACGTCAACGTCTACCTGATCGACGCTATCGACCTGGCCGCTAAGGTCGGCATGGGCAAGCGCACCAACACGGTGCTCCAGTCCGCCTTCTTCGCGCTGGCCAAGGTCCTGCCCGCCGAGGACGCCCTGCAGTACATGAAGGACGCGGCTACCAAGTCCTACATGAAGAAGGGCCAGGCTATCGTCGACGCCAACCACAAGGCCATCGATGCCGGCGCTACCGCCTTCCGTAAGTTCGAGGTTCCGGCCGACTGGGCTACCGCCGAGGATGCCGCTCCCGTCGAGCTCTCCGAGGAGGCCAAGTCCGCTATCGCCCAGCAGGTCAAGAACCTGCTCGAGCCCATCGATCGCATGGACGGCGACAGCCTGCCTGTTTCCGCCTTCGTCGATTGCGCCGACGGCCAGTTTGAGCTGGGCGCCTCCGCATACGAGAAGCGCGGCGTCGCCGTGGTCGTTCCTCACTGGGACGAGACCAAGTGCATCCAGTGCAACCAGTGCGCCTATGTGTGCCCGCATGCCACCATCCGTCCGTTCGCGATGACCGAGGACGAGGCTGCCGCCGCGCCCGAGGCTACCCGCACGCTCGACGCCATGGGCCCCAAGGCCAAGGGCATGAAGTTCACCATGGCCGTGTCCCCGCTCGACTGCATGGGCTGCACCAACTGCGTCAAGGTCTGCCCCAAGGGTGCCCTCGAGATGGTTCCCACCGAGCAGGAGATGGACCAGCAGCCCGTTTGGGACTACATGGTCGAGAACGTCTCCGAGAAGAAGGAGCTCATCGCGGCCAACGTCAAGGGTAGCCAGTTTAAGCAGCCCTACCTGGAGTTCTCCGGCTCCTGCGCCGGCTGCGCCGAGACCGCCTATGCACGTCTGGTGACCCAGGTCGCCGGCGACCGCATGTTCATTTCCAACGCCACCGGCTGCTCCTCCATTTGGGGCAACCCCGCTGCCACCGCTCCTTACTGCAAGGACAAGGACGGTCACGGCCCGGCGTGGAACAACTCCCTGTTCGAGGACAATGCCGAGCACGGTCTGGGCATGGCCGTTGGCTATGAGGCCGTTCAGCACAAGCTGATCGCCGCTACCCAGGACATCATCGCTGCCGATGGTCCGTCCGATGAGCTCAAGGCCGCCGGCCAGGCTTGGATCGACTCCGTCAACGACGCCGAGGCCTCCAAGACCGCTGCCGCTGCCTACGTTGCCGAGCTCGAGAAGTGCGGCTGCGACGCTTCCAAGGCGATCCTCGCCGACAAGGCTTACCTCACCAAGAAGTCTTTCTGGATCTTCGGCGGCGACGGCTGGGCCTACGACATCGGCTTCGGTGGCCTGGACCACGTCCTGGCTTCCGGCCACAACGTCAACGTCTTCGTCTTCGACACCGAGGTCTACTCCAACACTGGCGGTCAGGCCTCCAAGGCCTCGAACCTGGGCCAGGTCGCTCAGTTCGCCGCTGCCGGTAAGGTGACCAAGAAGAAGTCTCTGGCCGAGATTGCCATGAGCTACGGCTACGTCTACGTGGCGCAGGTCGCCATGGGCGCCAACCCGGCTCAGACCCTCAAGGCCATCCACGAGGCCGAGGCCTACGACGGCCCGTCCCTCATCATCGGCTACAGCCCCTGCGAGATGCACTCCATCAAGAAGGGCGGCATGCAGAACTGCCAGGCCGAGATGAAGAAGGCCGTCGAGTGCGGTTACTGGAACCTCTTCCGCTTCAACCCCGAGGCTGCTGCCGGCAAGAAGTTCTCGCTCGATTCCAAGGAGCCCGCGGGCGGTTATCAGGAGTTCCTGATGAACGAGGCCCGTTACGCTTCGCTGACGCGTTCCTTCCCCGAGCGCGCCGAGGAGCTCTTCAAGGAGAATGAGCAGGCCGCTATGGACCGCTATCAGCACCTGCTGAAGCTCAAGACGGTGTACAACGAGGCCTAAGTCTCCCACCGCAGGATCTGAGGGCTGACCTTCGCGGACGTCCTCGGACATGAAAGAACCCCCGCTGCGCACTACGTGCGGCGGGGGTTCTTTCGTCCTGCGGAGTGTCCGCGAAGGTCAGCCCTCAGATCCTGCTACGACTACGTCCTCGGATTGTGTGGGCGGATGAAGGACGTAGTTGGCCGGGTATTCCGTCCCCTTCGCTGTTTCGCGGCTTTACCGCGAAACCTCGCGCCACTTTGGGGATGGATGGGGGACTTGGCTGTTGCTGCCTTTTCGGAGCCCTTCTTTATTCCTTATGCTGGATGAAAAGCCCCTTGTTTTTGCAGGGGTGCATACTCGACTTATAAGTGCATAGAATCTCGTATAGCGCGAGTAAGATATTGCGCTGACCGTTTTGTGTTTAGCAGAGATGTAGTTTGCATAATCCGACATAATCCTCGCTGCATTTAAATAAAGTTGCACGTAAATGGCGTAGATATGTCTGAGCTGGTGTTCTGTACGCTGAGCGGACAAAAACGACCGTTCACCGTTCCGCTATTTTCAAAATGAATAAAATGAGCGATAAAGAGAATATAAACCTTAATAAACTCGCGTATCGCACGGACGCGGGTTATTAATGGGTTGTAGGCCTTTTACAGAAAGGATTCCAGCAATGTCTAAGCCTCTTGGCAAGCCCGATCGTATTGTCGTCGCCCTTGGCGGCAACGCCCTCGGCAACAACCCCGTCGAGCAGATCGAGGCCGTGAGCAACACCGCCCACGCTCTCCTCGGTCTCATCGAGCAGGGTAACGAGATCATCATCACCCACGGCAACGGCCCGCAGGTCGGCATGATCCAGAACGCCTTCGCCGCTGCCCACGATGCCATCGGTACCCCCGAGATGCCGCTGCCCGAGTGCGGCGCCATGTCCCAGGGCTACATTGGTTATCACCTGCAGCAGGGCATCGGCCGCGAGATGCACAAGCGCTATAAGCGTTGGCACGCCGCCACCGTCGTCACCCAGATCGAGTGCGACCCGGATGATCCCGCGTTCAAGAACCCGACCAAGCCGATCGGCCCCTTCTACACCGAGGAGCAGGCCAAGGAGTTCATGGCCGAGGATCCCTCCAAGGTCTTTGTCGAGGATTCCGGCCGCGGCTGGCGTCGCGTCGTCGCTTCCCCCGATCCCAAGAAGATCGTCGAGGCCGACTCCATCCTCAACCTGCTCGACAACGAGTTCATCGTCATCGCCTGCGGTGGCGGCGGCATCCCCGTCGTCCGCGACTACGAGAACAAGGGCTGCTACAAGGGCGTTCCCGCCGTCATCGACAAGGACCTGGGCGGCGAGCTGCTGGCCGAGGACTGCGACGCCGACGTTCTGTTCCTGCTGACCGCCGTTGAGCATGTCGCCATCAACTTTGGCAAGCCCAACCAGGAGGAACTCGAGGACCTCACCGCCGATGAGGCCGAGCGCCTGGCCGATGAGGGCCAGTTCGGCAAGGGTTCCATGGAGCCCAAGGTTCGTGCTGCCATCAAGTTTGCCCGTTCCCGCAAGGGCCGCACCTGCATCATCGGCGCTCTGGACAAGGCCGCCGAGACCATGGCCGGCCTCTCCGGTACCCGCATTCACGAGTAGTCTCTACTTTGTTGCCTCTCTCGTGGGCGCCAGGCAAAGCGCCCACAAACTAGCCTCTCTTCATGAGCCCCGCAGTCCGCTCCGACTGCGGGGCTTTTGCTATTCACCTAGTCATTGGGGACGTTCTTAAATGACTAGTAGTAGGCCCACATGGCTTCGATTTCGCTGAGGACCTCTACGACGCCCCAGCGACGGGCGCTGCGGCTGGCCGAGTTGGGGTCGTAGACGCCAATCTGGTTGGCATCGTCGATGCCGTAGAGCACGATGTAGTGGCCTACGTTGGTAAACGTACCGGGGCGCACTGCGGCGATGACGGGCGCACCCGAGCGAAGTGCTTGAGTAATCGATTCGCGATCGTTATAGAGCTGTGTTCCGTTGAGCCCCAGCTGCCACGCACTGCCTGTCATAAACGACCACTCGGTGGCACCAGTGGGGGCGTAGTTGCCGGCTTCGGCCAGCGCGCATATATCGACCGGCGTCTTATCGGTGTGGCCGGTCTTAAAGATATAGACCATGGTGAGGCAGGTGGGACCGCAAGCGTTTTCGCGAATAGTGCCGCCGGCATAGGGCAGCTCCGACCATGCGGGGTCAATTTGGTAGATGTGGGGCATGGTTCCGGCGCTCCACTGCGAACGCGGGGTCGAAAAAGCAAATGAGTAACCGGGCGCGACGGGAGCTTTAAGCAGCTTGTCCTCGGCAGTGGGCTCAAGACCAGCTGATCCGTGGGAGATACAGGATCCCAAAAACACAAAGACGAGGCAGGCGGCGATGGAGCAAAGCGCAAGGCGTAGGCGGCGGGCCGGAAGCGCGTGGCTTGTGGTGTGCGACGCGGGGTGAGGGGCGGAATTGCCGCGATCGCGTTGAGGTCGCGAAAAGGAGCGCTTAACGTAGTAGTCGGTCTTATGTCGATCGTAGCGGCGTGGCTGTGATGTGTCGGTCTGGCGTTGGCGTGCGCTCGTGCTCACGCGGTCTGACTGCTGCACGGTACGGCTTTGTTGCCGCGAAGAAGCCCCGGGCTGCCCTTGGGGGCGCTGCGGGTTGTCGTTGTCGGAGGTGCTTCTGGGCGTTGGCGTGGTGCGGCCGGCAAGGCGCACACTTTGTGGCCGTTGGTCGCCGTCATTGTATCCGTATGCCATTCGAATCACCTTGCCTCATGTGTAACTTGTCTATCCTACATAAAAAGATGCACGACACATGGGCATGTGCGCCAAAAGCCTGACAAATGGTATGAACGTTGCCGCGCCGCGCGCCAAGCGTCACGGCAACAGGTATTCAAAAGCAGACAAGATGAAAGCGTCCAAGACGAATGACGTCTCCCGCCGTTCGTCCCAAAAACGGTGCCGTTCGTTTTGCAGTTCTGCCTTCGGTCGAGCTACAAGCGGCGCTGCTGTGCCAAGGCCGTATCTTAAAGCCATGGAATAAAAGCGCGCGGCAAAACGGACCGCGCAAGGGGTGACGCCAAGGGGCGTCAAAAAGGAAAGGAGGGGAACAATGGCGGACAAGAACGCAGAAGTTGCAGTCGAGGATAACGGCGGCATGAAGAAAACGCTTTCGCTCTGGAACTTCTTCACCATCGGCTTTGGTGCCATTATCGGTACCGGTTGGGTTCTGCAGGTCGGCGACTGGATGGTCGTGGGCGGCGGTCCCGTTCCCGCTATGATCGCATTCCTCTTGGGTGCAATCTTCCTCGTGCCCGTCGGAGCTGTTTTCGGTGAGCTCACGGCTGCTATCCCCATCTCGGGCGGCATCGTCGAGTATGTCGATCGTAGCTTTGGCCGTACGCTGAGCTACATCACCGGATGGCTTTTGGCCCTGGGCAACGGCATCCTGTGCCCGTGGGAGGCCATCGCCATTTCGACCCTCGTGTCCGAGATGTTCGGCAGCCTGCCCGGCCTTGAGTGGCTGCGCGCCGTCAAGCTCTACACCATCCTGGGGGCCGACGTTTACCTGTTCCCGACGCTGATCGCGCTCGGCTTTGCAGTCTACGTCATCTTCCTCAACTTCCGCGGTGCCAGCTCGGCCGCCAAACTCCAGGCCTTCCTGACCAAGGCCCTGCTCTGCGGCATGCTGCTCGCCATGGGCGTCTCGCTGTTCACCGGCTCGCCGGACAACGCCATGCCCGTGTTCTCCCAGGTCACCGGCGCTGGTGGCGGCAAGGCCGCTACCGAGAGCACCAGCCTGTTTGCCGGCATCGTGTCGGTCCTGGTTCTGACCCCGTTCTTCTACGCCGGTTTCGACACCATTCCTCAGCAGGCTGAGGAAGCAGCCGAGGGCCTCAACTGGAACAAGTTCGGCAAGATCATCTCCCTGGCACTGCTGGCCGCTGGCGGCTTCTACATGGTCTGTATCTACTCGTTCGGCACCATCCTCGACTGGCATGAGTTTGTTAAGAGCCCGGTTCCCGCGCTCGCCTGCCTCAAGGGCATCAACATGCTTCTGTACCTGGCCATGCTCGTCATCGCTACGCTTGGACCCATGGGCCCGATGAACTCCTTCTACGGCGCCACGAGCCGCATCATGCTCGCCATGGGCCGCAAGGGCCAGCTGCCCGAGCAGTTCGCCGAGGTCGACCCCAAGTCCGGCGCTCCCAAGCTCGCCTGCGTCGTTCTGGGCGTCATCACCGTCGTCGGTCCGTTCCTGGGCAAGAACATGCTCATCCCTCTGACCAACGTGTCGGCTCTTGCCTTCATCTTCTCCTGCGGCATGGTCGCCCTCGCGTGCCTGCGCATGCGCTTCACCGAGCCCGACCTGCCTCGTCCCTACGAGGTGCCTGGCGGCAAGTTTGGCATCGGCCTCGCTATCGCTGCCTGCGCCATCATCATCGGCCTGCTCGTGATTCCGTTCTCTCCCGCCTCCCTCAACATGGTGGAGTGGAGCATCGTGATCGGCTGGCTGGCCGTCGGCCTGGCTCTCATGGCCTTCACCAATTCCCGCAAAAAGTAACGCCGAGCCGGGGCGGATCAGGTGCGCGGGACCCTCTCTTCCGCGCACCGAACCCGGCACCACTTGGGTAGCTTTGTGAGGCCTTAACCCAACACGGCCTCGCCCACTATATGGATCCATAAGGAGGAACCATGTCCACTAAGTATGCAATCGTTGGCGGCAAGCTCATCGACGGTACCGGTGCCGAGCCGGTCGAGAACTCCCTCGTTCTCGTCGACGACAACGGCAAGATCGAGTACGCCGGCGCCATGCAGGATCTTCCCGGGGGCGTTGAGGTCATCGACGCCGCCGGCAAGACCGTCCTTCCCGGCCTGATCGACACCCACCTGCACTTCTCGGGCAACTTGACCGACGATGACACCGACTGGGTCATGCAGCCGCTCCTCGAGAAGCAGGCCGTCGCCGTCAAGCAGGCCTACGACTGCCTCACCCACGGCCTCACCACCGTCTGCGAGATCGGCCGCTTTGGTATCCAGGTCCGTGACTGCATCGACAAGGGCGTCTTCAAGGGCCCGCGCGTTCTGGCCACCGGCCTTGGTTTCTGCCGCGTTGCCGGCCACGGCGACTCTCACCACTGCAGCCAGGAGCTCAACAAGGAATCGCACCCCTGGGGTGATCAGGTCGACGGTCCTTGGGATCTGCGCAAGGCCGTCCGTCGCCGCCTGCGTGAGAATCCCGATGCCATCAAGATCTGGGCTACCGGTGGCGGCATCTGGCGCTGGGACTCCGGCCGCGACCAGCACTACTGCTCCGAGGAGATTCAGGCCGTGGTCGAAGAGGCCAAGATGGTCGGAATCCCCGTGTGGAGCCACTGCTACAACAACCACGCCGCTGCCTACGATTCCGTTCGCTTTGGCTGCGAGCAGCTGATTCACGGCTTCGATATCGATGAGCGCACCATGGACCTCATGGCCGAGCAGGGCACCTTCTTCACCCCGACGATCGCCTTCCTGCCCACCTGGTACGCCACCTATCCGCCCGTCTACGTCCCCGAGCTGCACGACAAGTACGAGGGCACCCTGGTCGAGAAGGAGCTGCAGCGCAACTACGACTGCCTGCGTGAGGCCAAGAAGCGCGGCGTCGTCATGACGATCGGCTCCGACTCCTTCTCCTTCGTCACCCCGTACGGCACCTGCTCCATCGAGGAGATGTACGAGTTCGTCGACAAGATCGGCTTCACCCCGGTCGAGACCATCACCTGTGCCACCCTCAACGGTGCCAAGATGTGCCACATCGAGGACGAGACCGGTTCCATCGAGGCCGGCAAGTGCGCCGACCTGCTGGTCGTCAACGGTGACGTCGCCGCCGACATCCACGTGCTCAACACCGACAACATGGACGTCATCATGAAGGACGGCTGGATTGTCGAGGCTGGCACCTTCGGCGAGGCAAACAAGTACAGCGCCTAAGCTACCGTTCATCGATGGGTTGATGTAAAACACAGTATTTGATTGCATAATGCAATGGAGAGGGTCGCTTGCGGCCCTCTTTATTGCTATGGGGTGCGTCAGTAAGAAGGAGATGACGGTGGATCTCAATAGGCTGATTCTGGGCAAGAGCTACAACTCTACCAAGGTCTTTCGTACCGCTCAGCATGTGGTTCAAGCCATCTTGCTCGGTATTGTCGTTCCGCTGCTTATCCTGCTGCTCATCTGGGATCTAACCGATAATCCCAATCCCGTTCCCGCCGTTGTCGTCATTGCCGGCTTGGTCATGCTGTGCTTCTTCTTCTCGTACGTCTTTGTCGTTCCCGACGACCTCACATCGAGCGCAACCGACCGCACGCTCGCCATCGCTTCAAAAATATTCGCCTACACGTCGCGCGGCCTTACGCCCGAAGCTGCCCTGGGCGCCTCTAAGATCATCCTGTCCGAAACTATCGCCTCTGCCATCTGCTTTACCGACGGCAAGCAGGTGTTGGCAAGCTGGGGCGAGGACTCGGCAAAATGCCCCGCGGGCACCCCGGTGGTGCTGCGGACCACGCTCAATGTGATCAACAGCGGTGAGCAAAGCGTGTTCTCGCGCGATGCCTCGACCGAGACGGGTGGCTACTTTCCGCGCCTGCGCGCCGGTATTGTCGCACCGCTTACCGTGCGCGGGCATTGCGTGGGCACGCTCGAGCTGTATTATCCCCGTCTGAGCAGCATCGATATGCGCCAGACGGCGCTTGCCTCGGGCTTTGCCGACCTCATTTCCACGCAGCTTGCAAGCTTTGAGCTCGAGCGCCAGGACGAGCTTACGGCCCGCGTGGAGCTGCGCGCCTTGCAATCGCAGGTCGATCCTCATTTTCTATTCAATACCATCAGCACCATCGTGTCGCTCGTTCGAACCGAGCCCGACAAGGCGCGATCGCTGCTGATCGACTTCTCCAACTACTATCGTCAGACGCTTTCTGATTCCGATACGCTCACCACGCTCGAGCACGAGGTGGAACAGGGCACTCGCTATATCAATCTTATGCAGGCTCGTTATGGCGACGGCCGTCTGCGCGTCTCGGTCGATATCGACTTTGAGGTGCGCGATTGCATGGTGCCGCCGTTTATCTTGCAGCCGTTGCTCGAAAACTGCATCAAGCACGCGCAGCGCGAGACCGAGCCGCTTTCTATTCATGTTAGGGCTTTCGAGACCGATGACGGTTTGGAGATCATCGTCGAGGACGATGGCATCGGTATGAGCGAAGAAGTCTGCACGCATCTGTTTGAGCAGCATCGCCGAGAGGAGCCCGAGAGCATTACCGCCGACGGCTCCGTCAAGCGAGGTTGCGGCCTGGCGCTCTTCAACGTGCTTCAGCGCATCCATTTCTTTTACGGAGAAGATTCCGGCATGCGCGTGAAGTCCCAGGAGGGCGTGGGAACGCAGGTCATCGTCGAGCTGAACGGCGAGCCGCATGAGCCCGCGCCGTTGACGGCGTAGCACGCGGTTGGATTGAGAGAAAAAGAGGGGAAGCACATATGTCCGAAGGCTGGAACATCTTGGTGGTTGATGACGAACCTCCCATTAGGGCTGAGCTACGCTATCTGTTGGAAAAGGATACGCGTGTGGGCCAGATTGCCGAGGCGGGCAATGTCACCGAAGCCGTGGAGTCGATTCTGTCGAACAAGCCCGACGTGCTGTTTTTAGACATTACCATGCCCGGTCGCTCGGGAATTGAGCTTGCCGAGACGCTGCAGAACCTAAAGACGCCGCCGGTGGTTGTGTTTGTGACGGCGTTTGCCGAGTTTGCCGCCGATGCGTATAACCTCGATGCGGTCGACTATGTCGTCAAGCCGGTCGAGGACGCACGCCTGTCAAAGGCACTCGACAAGATCGAGGCGGCCTTGGGTGCCCGTCGTGTTATCCATACTCCGCGCCAGCCTTTGCGTCTGACGGTGGACCGCGGGGGCAAAAAGGTGTTCATTCCCGCCGCAGACGTCTGCTACTTTGAGGCGCGCGCCGATTTTTGCAACGTCATCTGCGCTGAGGGAACGTACCTGATCAATGAGTCGATTTCCTCGCTCGAGCGGCGCCTGGCCTCCGAGGGCTTTATCCGTGTCCACCGCAGCTATCTGGTCAATTTGGAAGACGTGCACAATGTCGAGATCGGTTCCACGGGTCTTATGGAGCTCAGGCTCGATCGCGTAACCTCGACGGTGCCCGTGTCCCGCCGTCGCGCTGCCGAGGTTAAAGCACACTTGGGGCTTGCGTAGACGGTCTGCGTGCCGTCGTTTGCCATCGCAGGTTTGGCATGGGCGCGCGGTGGGCATAATGGGTGGCATCGAATGAAATCGAAAGGATCATTATGCCCGCGCTTATCACCCATCATCTGTTTGGCGAGGAAAGCATCGACCGTCTTCCGCAGGGCGTCATCACGTCCGATGAAGAGCGCATTGCCTTTATCTTGGGCAACCAAGGCCCCGACCCGTTTTTCTTTCACATTCTGACACCGCGTGTTTCCGACTGCACGCTGCTGGCGCAGGTCATGCATCGGTCGCGCATGTCTCGCCAGTTCGCGTGCCTGCGCGACGGCGTGTCGCATCTGCTTCCGCGCGACGCCAGCTTGGGTCGTGCCTTTGCGCTGGGCCTGCTGTCTCATTACGTGCTCGACCGCAACGCCCATCCCTTTGTCTATGAGCAGCAGTTTGGCATCGTGGAGTCCGATTCAGAGCTTGAGGATTCGAGCAGTCAGGTCCATGCCGTGATCGAGAGCGACCTGGATGTGCTGATGCTGCAGCTTAAACGCGATGGCGCTACGGTTGACGATTACCCGCCGGCGGGCGAGATCGTCACCACCGATCGCATCAATCGCGTGGCCGGCGTGCTGATGAGCTATGTTGCCGGACGCGTGTACGGCATTGACATTCCGGCGGGGGAGTACGGTGCTGCCGTTGCCAATATGCAGCGACTTTACCGCGCGATTGAGCCGGCCGGCTCCGCAAAGACGCGCGCGATCTCGCTGGTTGAGGGCTTGGCGCACGACTACTCGCTGCTCGACGGCCTTGCCCATCGCGTGACGACGGAGCTGCCCGAGCGCACCGGCAACCTGGGCCATCTGACATGGAAGAATCCCTTTACCGACGAGGTCTCGAACGAGAGTTTCCCCGAGGTCTTTGATCGCGCGCTGGTCGATTACGAGTGCACGGTCGCACGTTTTATCGAGACCGGTGACATGGATGCCGTGACCAGTCACGTCAACTACAGCGGTCGCGTGCTCAATGCCGATGAGGAGTTCGACCGCGAGGAATAGGGCCCGTGCGTGTCCCTTTGCCGAATCCTTACCGGCGGTTCTGGACAATTGGGGTACGATGAATTAACTGCATATCGGGCAAATACGAAGGGTCCCTGTCCATGAAATACACCAAGCTCGAGCGTAACTGGGTTATGTACGATGTGGGCAATTCGGCCCTCGTGCTGCTCAATACCTCGGTGGTGCCCATTTACTTTAACGCCATCAATACCGGCGCTTCCTCGGCCGACCTGGTGGTCGCTTGGGGCAATGCGCAGACGATCGCCTCGCTGGTCATCGCCATGCTCATGCCCATTCTGGGCGCGCTTGCCGACTACGCCGGCAACAAGATCAAGTTCTTCTTGGGCTTCTTCCTCACGGGCCTGGTGCTTTGCCTGGCGCAGGCTATCCCAATGTCCGCCATGGCATTTTTGACCGTGTACGTGCTGTGCACCATCGGCCTTAACTCTTCTATGACGTTCTACGACGCCATGCTGCCCGACATTACCACCGACGAGCGCATGGACGCCGTGTCCAGCTCGGGCTATGCCTGGGGCTACATCGGTTCCACCGTGCCGTTCGTCATCTGCCTGGCGCTCATCATGGGTGGCCCCGCTCTTGGCGTCCCTACCATGCTGGCAACGCGTCTGTCGTTTATCATCACTGGTGCCTGGTGGCTCATCTTTACCCTGCCGCTCATTCGCACCTATAAGCAAAAGTACGGTCGCGAGCGCGGTCCCGAGGACACTATCGGCCACATCGTGGGCGGTGTGTTCTCCGAGGTCGGACACACCATGCGCGAGATTGCCCACAACAAGACCGTGCTGGTCTACATGATCGCGTTCTTCTTCTATATCGACGGTGTGCACACGGTCATTTCCATGGCTACCAGCTACGGCTCGGCCTTGGGCATCGATTCGACGCAGCTGGTGCTGGCGCTGCTCGTTACGCAGTTCGTGGCCTTTCCGTCCGCCATCATCTACGGCAAGCTCGCCGGACGCGTGGGCACGCTCAACATGATCCTGGTGGCGGTCGCCGCCTACATGGGCATTGTGCTGTTCGCCGCGTTCTTCCTCAAGACCGCCTTTGAATTCTGGGTGCTTGCCATTATGGTCGGCCTGTTCCAGGGCGGCGTGCAGGCGCTTAGCCGTAGCTACTTTGGCCGCATTATTCCCAAGGAAAAGTCCAACGAGTACTACGGCTTCTTTGACATCTTTGGTCGTTATGCAAGCGTTATGGGCACCTTCCTGGTGTCGGTCGTCACCTCGCTGACCGGCAACCCGTCGCTGGGCGTCCTTTCCATTGGCGTGCTGCTGATTGTTGGCTTTATGCTGCTGGTCCGCCTGTCCCGCATGACTCGGGCGGCAGAGCATGCCGCATAGGAGCGAGCGGCTATTGTGCCTGTCCACGGTACTCTTTTGGGGTTATCCGCAATAAACATTGCGACTTGCGAGCAATGATTTGCCCAAGTGGGTATGATGGAATCAGCTAGGTCGCGGGGCGTCGCCTGTGTTTGGCGGCGTCCCGTTTTTGTGTTGCAGGGAGGGTAAGGCATGAACGCCACAGTCGTGATTCCAACGTATTGGGCGGGCGATGACGCTTGCGCAAACGCCCCTGGCATCTATGACCATTCGACGCGACTCAACGCCGACAATCCCGAACTCGACCGCTGTCTGGCCTCGCTTGAGCAGGTACGTGACATCCCGCGCATCATCCTTTTGGTGGTCTGTCCCGTTTCTGCCACAGCCGATGTGTCGCTGCGCGTGCGCGAGATTGTCGACGCGCATCCCACGCTCAAGGTCACCGTTGTCACCAACACCCAGGCCTCGCGCATCGCAGACCGGGTTGCTCAGATCGCGCCCAAGGGTTCGGGCGAGTGCGTGAGCCTGCGAGGCTACGGTGCCATTCGCAACATGGGGCTAGCCTGTGCCGCTGTGCTGGGTCATGACGCGGTTATCTTTTTGGATGACGATGAGGCTGTCATCGACGCCGACTTTATGAAGCGCGCGACCTATGCGTTGGGGCAGCAGACGCGTCAGGGCTTGCCGATCTTGGTCAAGAGCGGCTATTTCTACGATCGCGACGGCTCGCCGCTGGCTCCCACGGACAAGGCGGGCATCTGCCATCGTTGGTGGACCAAACGCATCGAGTTCAACCGTTGGATGAAAAAGGCGCTCTCGGGCACCCGCATCTCGCGCTCCAACTACGTGTGCGGCGGCCTGATGGCCCTGCACGCCCGCGCCTTTACGCGTGTGGCCTTTGACCCGTTTATCACCCGCGGCGAGGACTTGGATTACCTCTTTAACATGCGCATGTTTGGCTACGACGTGTGGTTCGATAACGAGTGGACCGTGCGCCATCTGCCTCCGGAGTCCGAAAAGCGCTCACCGCGCTTTATGCAGGATGTATACCGTTGGTACTACGAACGGGCCAAGTTGACATTCGCCGCGCATCAAAAGGAGCTCATTCCCGTTACGGCGGCATCACTCATGCCCTACCCGGGCCCGTGGATTTCGCGCGAGCTCGACGACCGCGTGCGCAAGACCGCTATGGTCCGCAGCGTGTTTACCCGCGAGCATGAGGGCTACCTGCGCATCTGGCGCCATGGTATCGGCGAGGCAAAGGCCTATGCGCGCCAAAACGCTGCAAGCTACCTGCGTTTCCAGAGCTTTTGGCCCAAGATCATGGACGGGCTTTGGCGTGACGCACAACTGATTAGTATCCTGGAGGGGGCCGAATGATCGACCGCCGCGCCCAGCGCGATAGTTCAATATCAATCTTTCGCATCATTGCCGTTGCCTGCGCCATTTGCGTGCTGGTGTACTTTATTTTTGCCTTGGTGACCGGTATCGAGCCGATCGCCACGGTGATTGCCTGCGCGCTGCTGTGCATCTTTCTGTGCATCTTTATCTTTTTGACGCTTAATCCCGATTCGGTGCGCTCCCAGTACACCGAGGAGACGCTCTCGGTGGCCTCGGCCATGCTCGAGGACCTGTCTCTTATACACATCTCCGAGCCCACGAGACTAGGCATGAACTCGTAT
>URVF01000006.1 GCA_900551185.1 uncultured Collinsella sp.
GCAGACCTCACCAACTCGTTCTACTTCATCGAGGCCGGCACGCTCGTGGAAAAGATCAAGTCGTCCTCGCAGACGCTCAAGCAGGAATACCTCGATACATACGAAGGAGGTGAATGACATGAAACTATTTGAACAGATGAAGTCCAATGCGTCGCGCATGGCTGTCTACGCCATCCTCGTGGCAACGGCTTTATGCGGAATCGCGGCACCCGTCTATGCGCTCAACGGGGAGAAAGGCGATGTCGAACCCGCGTACATGGCTTCGACGGTTAAGGACCGGTACAAAGCCTTCTCTGGAGACACGTTTTACGTAGCAGAGTACGACACGACCTACCGTCAGCTTCGCTACAACAAGAGATACGAATATCTAGGCCCAGAAGTAATCAGCTATACATCGGGTTGGTACCGCTCCAGCTATGGACACATAACCCAGTTCAAGTGTAACTACCGTGTGTACAACTAAAGCAACCGGCCGGGACGAGGGGCGACGCAAAAGCGTCGCCCCCGTTTTTAACCATGCCAGCTGAACCTGGTTCAGGCTTCAATGCAAGAAGAAACAGGCCGAGGTCCAGATTTCGGACAAGAAGAGGGCGCTCGCGCGCGAGGCGCGCAAGGCACGCAACCACGCGCTCATGGTCGCCGGCGGGCTCATCGTGAACCACGCGCCGTGCGGCAACTGGAAACGCATCGACTGGGACAGGCTTGCGGCGTGAATCGACCGCCACGGATACAAGACCACCGGCTCCACGCAGCACGGAATCTGGACCCGTAACCTTTCGTAGCCCAGATCAAAATACCGGTTGTTTCCAGAAATCCTCTAGGAGGCGTCTAGATAGAGGATTTCTGGAAATGCAAATAACAATAATTTAGATTCCGAGCGTATCGACCGGAGCAACAACGATGCCTTCGCTAGTTACGTGAGCCGGCATACCAAACCCGATGACGATGAGTTTCGCCGCAGGCGGCCTCTCCCCGCGATCGACCAGCTTTCGCTCAAGTCGAAGCAGATTTTCCACTGCCTCTGGGACTTGGGGGCTCCCGAGCTTAACCTCAACGGCAACCCACGAGCCGTCACGACGATGGACAATCGCGTCGACCTCTAGGTCGTCAGCGTCGTGGTAGTGAGATACGGTCGCATCGCTGGCCGCCGCGTAAACCTTGAGATCGTGCAGCACAAGGGATTCGAAGAGCAAGCCAAGGGTCTTCGGATCGGATGACAACGACTCCGGGTCCGCACCGATGAGGGCAACGGCGAGCGATGAGTCCGCAAGGTGCCGCTTCGCGCCCTGCCGCAACTTCACCGGCGACCTGAGAGCCGGATGCCACGCGGGGACATCGTCGACGATATTGATACGGCGCAGCGCGTCCATGTAGCCGGTAATCGTATTCTTTGAGACGTCAACGCCCAAATCCCTTTCGATGGACCTCATGCCGGCAAGAGTCGATTCATTGCGTGCAAGCGACGAGAGCAAGGCCCTTACCTTAACCGGGTCGCGTTTCACTCCATCCGCCCTCGAAACGTCAGACTCGCAAACACCGTCAATATAGGCGGCGGCTATCCGCATTGCGTCGGCAGTTGTCTTACCGACCGCTTGGGGCCAACCGCCGCGGCAGAGCAAATCCGCGATACCGGCGATACCGGCGATGGATCCGAGTGACGCCGCAACGGAATCGCCATCGAGCAGCGCACCAAGCGAGACCGCTCCCGACGAAATACCGAGCTCGAAAAGCGTCATGGTATCCATCCGCAAACGGGCG
The DNA here is from genome assembly GCA_900551185.1 of uncultured Collinsella sp. Lineage (GTDB taxonomy): Bacteria > Actinomycetota > Coriobacteriia > Coriobacteriales > Coriobacteriaceae > Collinsella. The sequence continues at coordinate 1,759 of URVF01000006.1, forward strand.
ATTCGACCCACACCGCTGTGCATCGGCTGGTTCTCGGCTCGTGGCGTCGCAGATCCGGTGAGAATGAACTGTCCGGGCTCCCCTCCCCTGGCATCGCATTCGAATCGCACGGCATCCCATAGCTTCGGTTCCTCCTGCCATTCGTCGACAAGCCTCGGGGTCGGTCCGACAATTGCCTGGGCCGGATCGAGACGAGCGAGCTGGAGGGCCGCAAAACCGCCAGATGGGTCGGAGAGAGATAACGATGACTCGGCAAATCTCTGGGCTGTCGTTGTCTTTCCACACCATTTCGGCCCCTGAATGAGCACGGCACCGAAAATGCCAAGGTCGCGCTCGACCAAGCAGTCAACACAACGTCCTATATACCTATCCATCGGCTTTCCCTCCAATCATTCATTTGAAATTATAGCGTCTATCTGCGTCGTTGGGACAAATAACGATTACTTATTGGGACGATTGACGGTAATTTATTGGGACGATTGACGATAGCTCGTTGGGACGATTTCCATTTTCTTAAGGCACTAATCAACGAGACCCACTGTGAACTATGAGACGGATAAATTTAGCTGACGCCTCTCATGAGTTCAGCAATGCTGATTTGAAATCCGTCGGCAATCTTCTTGAGATTTGAGAGGCTGACATTACGCCGACCGACTTCAATGCTCGCGTAGTAGGAACGATCCATCTCAATCAAATTGGCGAACTGCTCCTGGCCGTACCCGAGTCCAGCGCGGAGTTCTTTGCATCTCATGCCGAATGATTTCTGAAGCGTCTTCGTATCCATGACAAAAAGAGTCATAGATTGTTGTATAAAAGCCAACGGACTATATACAACAATCCCAGTTAAGGCGCATAATTATCTCTATTGGAAAGCACTCTGATGCCCAGTCGGATAGGGCACGGAAAAGGAATGGAACAGCACAATGACTCAGGGAAAGCATTTCGCTGCCGGTGGCGATCACTTCGCCGCACTGCCAAGCAAAAAGTTTCACGCCCCGAAGGGGATCGCACGTCTGACAGTCACTGCGGCGACCATGGCCGCCATGACCGGGTCGAGCCTCATCTCACCGTTCGCGGCATTCGCCCAGACCGGTGACGGGGGCACGCAGCACCCCGCCGTGATGTCGCCGATCGCCGCCCACGCCGGCGCGGCATCCGGTACCGGCGCGAAATCCGCCGCACAGACCATCGCGGACCTGCAGAAGGCAGTCGACGAGGCGAAGGCGAAGGAGGACGCCGCCAAGGCATCCTACAATGAGGTCGCCGGCCCCTACAACGAGGCGGCTTCCGCCCGCGACCAGGCCAAGGCATCCTACGATTCTGCAGTCAGCGCCGGCACGGCAGCCGACCGAGCGGCAATGGACGAGTACGCCCGTCAGGTCGCGGAGGGCAAGGACGCCGCCGATGCCGCCGGCAAGGACCTCGAGCAGGCGAAGACGGGTCTCGCAGACGCCAAGGCGGATGCATCCGAGAAGGACGAAGCGTACCAGTCCGCCCTCAAGGCGGCCCAGGATGCCAAGGACGCCCTCGATAAAGCCAAGGCCGATGCCGTAGGCGCCACCCCGGAGGCTATCCGTGCCGCCGAGCAGGCCGTGCGCGACGCCACGGATGCCGTGAGCAGGGCACAGGCCGAACTCGCCAACGCCAACGCGACGCTTGCCGATGCCCAGTCCAAGCTGGTTGCGGCCCAGTCTGCAAAGGATGCCGCCGATGCCGTCCTCACCGCAGCCCAGCAGAACAAGGACGAGGCGGATGCGAAGGCCGCAGCCGCCAGCGCCGCCTACGAGAAGGCGAAAGCCGACCTCGCCGCAGCGGAGGCCGGTGCGAGCGGCCCGGAGTACGATGCGGCAAAACAGAAGGTCGCGGACGCGGAGACAGTCCTCGCTGCCGCACGAGCGGCACAGTCCCAGTGCGAGTCCGAGCTCGAGCAGGCGCAGTCCGCTGCAGCAACGGCGCAGACCGAGCTGAATGATGCCCAGGCGTCCCTCTCCGCGAAGCAGCAGGGCGTTACGGATGCCAAATCCGGCGTGAACGCCGCCCAATCCGCACTCGATGCCGCGAACGCTGACCTCGATACGGCCAAGCAGGCGAACGTCGACGCCATCTCCAAGCTGGATGCCGCGCAGCAGGCTGTCAAGGACGCTGAGTCCGCCAAGGCAGCCGCCGACGTAGAGCTCGCGAACGCAAAGACCGCAAAGGATACCGCAGACACCGCCGTGACCGCCGCGCAGCAGAAAGTCGACGAGGCTCAGGCGAAACTCGATTCCGCCGACGCGCAGCTCAAGCAGGGAGCCATCGGCTTCTTCCGTGCCATGGGTGCCGATGACGCAGTCAACATCATCCTGAACGCCAAATATGCCGGAAAGACCGAAGTCGGCAATTCCAAGGACGCCACGTCCCTTGATAACATGCTCAATGCGATCAGGTGGATGAAGTCCGTCAACGACTACCGCAAGTCGGTCGGCCTGTCCGAGCTCCAGGTCACCTACAAGCTCATCGCCGGTGCCATTGCGGATGCCAACTACAGTGACACTGTGCTCGATCATGCCCGTCAATATAATTTTGCCGAAAACCTGGCATGGAATTACGGAATCGATCCGAGTGGGCAGTGGATCGAGCAGGAGAAGGGCTTTTTCGACAAGGCAACGGAGGCCCTTTATGGAGTCACCGGTCTTGTCGGCAAGGATGCCTATGATTTCTATGCAAAGAACGGCGTCGCAATCAACCATTGGATTGCAAACAACTGCCGCTGGGAGAACGGCAGCAGCGGCACCGTCGGCCATTACATGAACATCATCAATCCCGAACTCGCCGTTATGGGAATGGCAACCTGCACCAAGGGCACCATGTCCGGGCTTCAGACGCAGTGCTATACCGCAGAGATCTCCGGCTGGTCCGGCTCCGGTTGGAACACGAACCCCATCTCCGTCGACGAGTACGAGCAAAAGCTGACCTCCTATATCAACGGTCTCAAGAACGCCAAGAGCGCACTCGGCGCAGCCAAGGCCGATCTCGCATCCAAGAAGCAGGCAGCCGCCGGCGCCGCCGCAACCGTCCAGCAGAAGCAGGTCGCGGTGGATTCCGCACAGGCAGGTGTCGATGCCGCGAAGCAGGGCGTTGCCGATGCCCAGCGTGCCGTCGATGCCGCAAAGGCTGATCTCGCATCCAAGCAGCAGGGCGTCACGGATGCCCAGACCGAGCTTGATGCGGCGAAATCGGACCTCGAAGCCGCCAACGCGGCAGTCGATACGGCAAAGTCGACCGTCCAGCAGAAGCAGGTCGCCTTTGATGCCGCCAGCGCAGCCGTAACGACCGCACAGTCTAAGTTGGATTCCGCCAAGGCGGACACCGAGGCCAAGCAGCAGGACGTCATGGATGCGAACGCCGACCTCGCGAAGTTCTTCCAGGACGTCGCCGACGCCAAGAAGGCGCTCGATACAGCAAAGAGCGTCCATGACGCGGCGGCAGCCGACCAGGCCGAGAAGGCGACCGTCCTCGCCGCCGCCGAGCAAAAGGCGGACGCCACTGCACGCGCCCTCGCGGATGCCCAGCGTGCCGTCGATGCCGCAAAGGCCGACACCGGCGTTGCCGCCGACAGGCTTACCGGCTCCCAGACCGATCTCGAGGACGCACAGTCGAACCTCGACATTCTCACCGGCCTTGCCGCGAAGCTCGCAGAGGCACAGCAGCGCGAGCAGGATGCAGTAAAGGCCGTCAATGACACCAAGGCCGCCCTCGATACCGCGAAGGCGGATACCATCGCCGCCGAGTCCCTGGTCTCCGCCGCCGAACAGGCGAAGGCACAGGCAGACGCCAAGCTGTCGAAGCTGAACTCCATCGATGCCGGCGCGGCGATCGCTTCCGGCCATGATGTGAACGCGGATGACGCCCTCAACGCGCTTTTCGCCGCAGCAGTCGAGGCACGTGCCAAGGTCGCGCCCGCCAAGGCCATCCTGGACGAGAAGCAGGCCGCGGTGGACGAACTCCAGCCCGGCTACGATGCGACACTCGCCGCCTACGAGCAGTCGAAGTCCGACCGCATCGCAGCGGAGCAGAAGCTTTCCGATGAGATCGCACGACAGGAGGCAGAGGAGGTCGCAAAGCAGCAGGCGGCATACACCCCAAAGCACCTCGCCGGCAAGGATACCGCCCAGCCCGGCAGCCTCGCCCAGACCGGTGACCGCGCGGGACTCATCGGCGAGACGTTCATCATCGGCGGTACCGTCCTCGTGGCAGCCGGCGTCTTGCTCGATCAAAAGAAGCGCCGCGAGCAGATGTAGGACAAATCGCATAACGACTCGGAAAAGGGGAGTTCCGCAAACGGGGCTCCCCTTTCTTTCGTTTCGCCAGCCACGGTTCGTGTGGCAGCTTCAGCTTAAGGGCCACAGATTAAACCGATTTACAACTGTGACCATATGACTGTGCGCACATGTTAGCATGGTCATATGGTCACCTATTTACAGCTGCGATTATGCTGCAATAACTCAACCGTTAGTGCTTATTAAACAGCCAATCGAAGCCAGGCTTGACCAGTGTTTGGCGCATCTGCCCCACCTGAATCTCCGTCTCCACGCCATCCTTGCCGAAGACGGCGCTCATGTTCTCAGCGGTCGGGATGACCGTCTTCACCTCACCCGTCGTAAGGTCGAAGCGTTGGCTGCCGGGCTGGTTCTCAAGATGAATCTGACCATCGGATCCAAAGACACTCTGGAGCATGGCTGCCCCCTTGCAAGAGGCTGTCGCCCCCAAGATAACAGACGGGCGGATCCGGCGCAGCATATAACGCTCGGTAATACATGACCATGTTAATGTAGTCATATGTTCACGCATTACAAGCTGGGACCTCATGTATTAGAGCTCGAGCTGCGCCCGTGCGTCCTTGGCGTCTCGCGTCCGACCGTCATCAAATGGCTCAAGCCGGGCTGGCGCGATAAGCGGAATGAGGTCGTGAGGCGGATGGACGCCGGCAGCGTCACACCCATCCGCCTCACGGACGATGAAATCGCGTGGACGCCGGAGTCCGTGACCGTCAGGGCGTCCGGCGGGGAAATCATCGGGCTCGATACGTGGGGCATGGCGAAGGTTCTTACCGGAGCCTATGGTCCCGACTCTCCCGGTCGTATTCCTACGATATCGCCCCTAAATCACCAATGTGTCAGATAAAGAATGATGCAATGGCTATGATCAAGCATACGGCGGATGCGGCGACTGCGCCTTTTTTCCTCTCCTTTAGTCCGATGAATAGGGTTGCCGTAAAGTAAAGGGCGGAAATGCAGTCTATGGCAAGCAAAACGAGTTCCTTGGGCGGTTTCAGCAAAAGGTCGCTAGCAAAGAGTGATGCGAGCAGGGTAAAGCCGATTGGGACCAAGTATCTCGAGTGATTTTGCGACAGCATGGCAACCGCCTTTTAGAACATGTAAGTGAAAAGTCGGTACGATGTCATTGCGGTTGCAAACAAGCCGCCGCCAGGACCGGTTGTCACGAGACCGGCGATAACGCATTTTCTCGGTTTCCAGCTCATGACAGGCCCCTCTCTCATGGTGCAACGCATACATTATGAGATATGCACATTATCTCGCTAATTAATTTCAACTAGAACCCCGAGGATTCTCCCTCCTCTAAATGAAAAGTAGGTGGGAGATGAATCGGGGTTCCGCGTCACGGGTATAAGGACGCCATCTGTCGTAATCAGTCGAAAGGTGGTGCTACCTGTGGAGTTGGAGTCGAATAACCACTCGGTGTTTCTCATGCACTACCATCTCGTGCTGGTGGTGAAGTACCGCCGCCGGGTCATCACCGACGCGGTATCCGACCGCGCCCGGGAGATCTTCGAGCGCATCGCACCAACCTATGGAATCACCCTTGAGGAGTGGAACCACGATGTCGACCATGTGCACATGCTGTTCCGCGCCCAGCCGAAGACCGAGCTGTCGAAGTTCATCTGCGCCTACAAGAGCGCGAGCAGCCGCCTACTGAAGAAGGAGTTCCACGAGATCAGGCGCAAGCTCTGGAAGGAGTACTTCTGGAGCAGGAGCTTCTGCCTGCTTACGACAGGCGGAGCCCCCATCGAGGTCATCCGCCGTTACATCGAGAGCCAGGGGCAGAAATGACGGTCACGATGCACAGGGCAGTGGTGTACCGCGCCTACCCGACACGTGAGCAGGCGGCTCTCATCGAGCGCACGTGCGGCTGCGCCCGTTTCGTCTACAACCGGATGCTCGCCGACAAGATCGCCCATTACGAGAAGACGGGCGAGATGCTGAAGGTCACCCCTGCCAGATACAAGCGGGAGTTCCCCTGGCTCAAGGAGGTGGACAGCTTCGCCCTCTGCAACGCCCAGCTGAACCTCGACGCCGCCTACCGGAACTTCTTCCGCCGGGTGAAGGCCGGGGAGAAGCACGGTTTTCCGAAATACAAGGCGAAGCACAGGAGCCGCTGCTGCTACAAGACCAACTTCGTAAACGGCAACATCCGCTTCGAGGGGGACGAGCGCTACCTGCGCCTACCCAAGCTCGGCAGCGTGAGGGTCAGGCAGAAAAGGGAGATAGACCCGTCGTGGAGGATCAAGAGCGTCACGGTCGAGCACACGAGGTCTGGCAGGTTTGAGGTGTCCGTCCTGTTCGAGTTCGAAACCCAAGAACCCGAGCAGGTCAAACCCGAGTCTTTCGTCGGCCTCGACTACTCCAGCCACGACCTCTACGTCACGAGCGACGGCGAGCGCCCTGGATACCCGCGATACTTCCGACATGCCGAAAGGAAGCTCGCACGTGAGCAGCGAAAGCTCTCCCGGATGCAGAAGGGTTCCGCCAATTGGCGAAAGCAGAAGCTCAGGGTCGCACGCGTCCACGAGAAGATGAAAAACCAGAGGAAGGATTTCCACCACAAGGCGGCGAACGGACTCGTGGAGCGCTACGACTGCGTGTGCGTGGAGGATCTTGACATGAGGGGCATGTCCCGGAGCCTGAAGCTCGGCAAGTCCACGATGGACAACGGCTTCGGCATGTTCCGCGCCCTTCTCGGCTACAAGCTCGAAGACCGGGGCAAGCGTCTCGTCACCGTCGGTCGGCTGTTCCCGTCGAGCCAGCTCTGTCATGAGTGCGGCTACCGCTTCTCGGGAACCAAGGACCTGTCGGTTAGGGAGTGGACGTGCCCCTTGTGCGGTCGCACCCATGACCGCGACGTTAACGCTGCTCGGAACATCAGGGACGAAGGTATGAGGCTCGCGCTTTCGGCCTAGAGGAAGCGAAACCGTGGGGCACACGGGGATAGCTCGTCGATACTGGCGACATCGGTTGCCTTGAGCGAGAAGCCCCCACCTCTAGCAGCGAAGTTGCAAGGTGGATGGGAGCATGTCACTATCCATCATCCAACTAAAGAATACTGACTCACTGGTTCAGCGACGATGCATTTTTACCCTTGCGTTCCCACTCGCCGCGTCGGCGGTCGGAAGGGTCTCCGTCTCGCATTTAGCGACCTTGCACCCGTATCTGTCGAGCCAGGCGGCAAGCGCATCCCAATCGACGCGCTTCCAGTCGCCGCTCGGCGCGTGCTGCATCACGAGGCCTCCGGCGACCATGAGCGCGTGGACATGCTCTCCTTGCAGGCCAGCAATGATTCCGCCGGTGCATACGATGCTAGGTCGCTGTGCCGGCACTGTGCAAACGTATTGGCCTTTGTACCCCTTTTGGCAACTTTAGCATGACTGTAGGTTAAACCAACCCACAGCCATGAGCACGTTAACGTAGTACTATACTAATTACTTAACATGCTCATATATTTCTAACTGCGACTTAGAATTATTTAATGTAGTCACATGTTAATGTGCTAATATATGACTACGTTATTTCAGAAAGGGGAGGACATGGCGACGAACATCCTTTTGGTCAATCAGAAAGGCGGCGTCGGCAAGACGACGTTCGCCGACGAGATCGCCTGGGGCCTCAAGCGCCGCGGCCACAAGGTCGGCTTCGGCAACCTGGACCCACAGGGCGGTGCGAACCACGAGAAAAACCTGCTCGACGACGAGGACGCCGTGAATGTCATCGACACGCCGGGTTTCCTGAGCGACGACACCGCCGAGTACGCCAAGAATGCGGATATCGCAATCGTCCCGGTGCAGCCCGGCACGCTGGGCCTGAAGCCCATGAAGCGCACGATCAGGGTCATCACCGAGGCGAACCCCGACCTGTCGTTCGCCATCATCGTCAACAACTTCGCCGGCAACCAGACGGTCGACCGCCAGTTCCTCGAACTGCTCGAAGCCGATGACTTGCCCGTGCTGGGCACCGTTCCGACCGCAGCGGCCTTCAAACAGGGCGCGGCCCTGGGCAAGCCCGTGTACGAAATCGCGAAGAGTGGCAAGGCCGCTCAGGCAATCGAGAGCATCCTGGACGAGATCGAGGAGGTCCTGTAATGGCAAGCAAGTTCAAGAAATCGACCTCGTACTTCGACGTCGCAGCGGGGAAGGCCGAGGAGAGGCAGCAGAAAATCGTTGAAAGCGCATCTGAGCCCCAAAAACCGGCTCAACAGGTACGGAAAGCCGGGCGCCCAAAAAAGGGCCTTGAAGGGGCATCTGAGAGGCTTGTTCAGCTGTCTGTGTACGTTCCGGAGAGTTACCGAAAACGTTTGAAGCAAGTGGCACTCGAGGAAGACAAGTCCGTATCGGATATCGCTAGGGAGCTTTTCGATCGCTATCTGGCCGAAAAAGAGCTCTAGTTGAGTTAACGGGTGCCGAAGGGTGCCCGTTTTCTTTTACCTTGGCCACTGAGAGCCGATTTAAGACCCCGTTTTATCTATCAGTGAGAAAACGGTCGGACCTCACCGATAGGACGTCTTATTTTCGATTCTGTAGCTCCCTGCCGGTAATTGAAGTGACCAAATGTCGGTATCCAGATCAACCGGAAAACGGATTCGGCGTCATTGCCGAATTGTAGGGCTTGCAACTAAGTGGGATTAGTTCGCCCGGGGAGCCGAAGGCGACGCCGGCGCTGAGGGCTGACAGCGACGTAGTCGGGGAGCTGGGGCGTTAGCCCCCACACTTTTGGCCGAAGGCCATGCCAAGGAGCTGAAGGCGACGCGGAGTGAGGCATAGCCGAACGGAGGGCAAGGAGGCGTAGCCGACACGCAGGGAGCCGTAGGCGACCGGAGAGCGAGCGGAGCGAGCGCCAAGGAGCGGCAGCGACGCGGAGAGAACGTAGTGAGCGGAGGGCAAGGCCGATAGGCCGCGCAGGGAGCTTCAGCGACCGGAGATTTGTTTAAGTATTATTTTCTTACCTCTTTTATTTAATTGGGTTATAACGAATTGTTATAGGGAATTGCACATCTAGCTGCGATTATTCAAAAAGTGCAATTATAACGAATCGTTATAATTTTTATAACAAAGCGTTATACGGAATATAACGGATCGTTATAACCAGACGGATGGGTATCAATAAAATCAGTTATTTTTTATAACGAATCGTTATAGGTATAACGCTTTGTTATAGGCCTTTATAACGATTCGTTATAAAACAAACCCTCTGCCCCCCTAACCAATACCCGTGATTTATAACAATCTGTTATAGGTATAACGATTCGTTATATAACAATCTGTTATAGGTATAACGATTCGTTATAAACCTTTATTGATACCCCACCCACGAACCAAAAAGGGTCCCAGATGCGTGCTGATCCGGGACCCTTTTACTACTTCTCATCTGTAGTTTTCTGCTTTTTGAGCTTACTTTTCCAACCATTTTCCTTGGCGACGCGTCTCACTGCCGGCATGTTGACGACGTAGATACCGTCGCCATCGACTGTAATCAGGTTCTTGCTCTTCAAACCTCTGATGGCACGCGCGACAGCAGGTTGCTTCAGGTCGACGTTATCGCCTATTTCTCCCTGGGTCATGAAAAGGCCTTTGGAGACCTCTTTTCCGTGGAGAACCGGGTTCGGCCCGCGCTTTACCTGCAACGTGTAGATCAGATCGAGGACTTTGCGCTCAGCAATGCTGCCTGTGACATAGTCAAAGGCTCGCATAGTCTTGCGCGGCACGTCGGCCAAGAGCTCGGCCAGCGCCTCTTCACGTTCCCGAACGTCTTGAACTGCCTTTTTCTCTTCCTCGGACAAGGGCCCATCGAGGAGCGATGGTTGTTGCCTCTCCTTGTCCCAGGGCAGTGCCTCATTTTCACTCATTAGTTGATGCCTCTCGGTGCGAGGCCATCCAACCCAGTTGCCGAACGTGACCATAATATTTTGGTATTACGACAACAGAAGTGTCCACAGCACGTCTTTACGTGCTAAAATGCAGACAACAACGGGCTGAATAGCCAATTTCTGATTTGAAAGAAGTCCCTCTTGCTTGCCGGCGTGGGGACTTTTTTCATATCTAAACTAAATCTGGCGGTATTGGTCCTCGTGGTTTGCGATGTACTCCTGAAGTGCCAGGATCACGTACGCCGATTTACTGATGCCAATCTCGCGAGAAATCTTATCCAACTTTGAATAAAGCACCGTCGGCAGGGTCAACATCATCCGTTTAGTCATCGGCTTGTCGTTGCTCTGCGCCATACTTTTAGCCTCCTTTCGTATATCTTGAGTGGCATGATATCACAATATATGAAAGTGTAAGCAATCACAGGTAAACGGTTTGTACTCTAGTACTACTGTACACGGTTTCCCGTGCCGCGAATGAAAGCTGTCGCTTTTTAGCGGCCCCTATGGGTTGAGATAACCCATAGCAGACAAAATTGCCAAAAGGGACACAGCAAATTGTCGAAAAGGGCACAGTGAAACACCCCTGGAATCAGCTGTTACGATAAAAACGGGGGGTAACTCCGCGGACACGGCCTAGCGCGCTGCCATCCAGTGCCGATTCTGCCATACTCGCAATTCGGCGAGGATGAGGAGTATGAATTGATCGGGGCGGCCTTTTGACGTCAAAGCCTTAGTGAATATCCTAAAAGTGCTAGCTGATTGACAATATTAAATATTGTTTCTAATATAGCGGCAAATAAGATCTGGAATGGAAGGCGATCTTATGGAATCTTTGAAACGAAAATTCAATCATTTCATCTTAATTGTGGGGGTTGTGCTGCTTTGTGCTTTGACTAGCCCCGTTACTTGCCGTGCCGAATCATTGACCTTGCTTACGCCAGATTTGGCAAGGCAGATGGCCGAAGAATTTGCCTGTGATGTTGATGGGGGTGTATCCAGGCATGCATGCGATCCCATCAAAATATACGGGGACAACGGAAGGGCAATTGGCTATTCAATTGATTTTCGCAAGGATGATGGGGAAGCAGCTGGATATGTAATATTTGATAATAGCCAAGAAGATTTGATATCCGAGTATTCCCTGTCCGATGGGGCAGCGAGTCCTGTAGACAGGCTTGGACAGGCCAGCGTGCTATTGGAAAGCGATGGCGGGTACGACGGAAAGGTGGTAAAGACCTCGCCATTTGACTACGGCTTGTATTCCGAAGAAAAGAACGAGATAACGGATGGGCTTGAAACTGAAGCATATTCGTTTGACGATGAGTCTGAGACACCGTCTACAGGCAGCTGGGATGATGTATTTATTAATACGGGCACAGGTGGTTATGGCATATCCTACATGAAAACCATACCTGAATTCATTTCTATTTCTGAGGATCAAGTCGAAGCTTCTGCTAAGAGATACGCTTGCGCCGTCTCTGCCATGCTTAATTGTTCGGTTTTTTACTGTAATCTACCATCCCGATTCGATAAAGTTAAAAATGAATATGATGAGCTTTGGAGTTTAAGCGACACAACGAAAGAAAGAACAACCGGTGGAATCACCTATGGCTCAACACTAAACAGTAAAATCGGCCCGACATTTACGACATATTGTTCAAGGCATGGCAAGGCTGTTACATATACGTATGCGGACAACCCCACTTTTAACGCATTCTCTGCCCGAGCAGACCACAATAATATGTCGATTGTCTGTCTTGGAATCAATAAGAATGGAAAGCGGTCTGGTCACGCTATGGCTGTTGAAGGTTATGGCCAGATGACCAATGGCGCTAAGAAAATGAACATGCTGGTTGTTGCCGATGGGTGGTACAGCTCTCCTCGTTATTTGAATTATGCCTATGCTAATTACACGGATAAGGCAGGGGTATTTTTCTTTGGCGAATAAATTTGGATTTCATGGCAAGGGGGGTGGCGTTAAGGTTTTCATCGCTATATCAGTTGCCGTGTTCGCATTCTCTGCGCTATTTCTAAAAGTGGAGCGTTGCCAAAAAGATAGCGGAGGTGACTATTCACATTTGTGGTTCGTGAGCGGATCGGTGTTGAACGTTGACAGCTCTGGCGATTTTACCATGTCGGTCGAAAGCGAAGATCCATATAACGACGGGTCTGATCGTCTGACCATTCTGGTTGATTCAGAACATACGCGCTATGTAAGCGATAGCCCCGTGAGCGTTGGGTCTAAAGTCAAGGTAGGCTATTTTCTCGATTCCCGAAAGAGAAATACGATTCGCTGCTCTTCTGTGGATGTGTTGGAATAAATTTTGAGTAACTATCAGTAAAAAGCTACGAGCAAAGGCCGCTCCACGTGGGGCGGCCTTTTTGGTGGATAGACGTTGCGGAGGATGATTGATTGAGGTTTTTGCTCCGCATGGAAATCGAGTGAGGATTCTGTCCCGCGAGGGGCGTGTTTTGAGGCTCTTGGCGGTACGTAATTCTCGTTCGGCGTCTTGACGGGACAAAACCCTCGGTTGACTTTTCGTTATGCACGGAACCGGGACGTCCGTCGTAACGGTGGTGCTCTTGTATCCGCTTGAAATCGAGCGAAGGAGTACCGCTATGGAGCAATCGAGCCTATTTGATGACGGTGTGGACATCGATCTCGAAGCGCCTGCGAGCGTGGACGCCGCCGTACCAACCGATGCCCGTGCCCAGGCGGCAGCGCGCGTGGCTCAGCACCGATAGCGGCGCGTATGTTGCGAGCGTCGTTGAGGATGGTCCTGCCGCCAAGGCCGGCATTCAGGAGGGCGACGTCATCACCAAGTTGGGCGACGATGAGATTTCGAGCGCCGATGGCCTGATCATCGCGCTGCGCAGCCACGAGGTGGGCGAGAAGGTCGAGATCACGCTCATGCGAGGCAAGGACGAGAAGAAGGTCACGGTTGAGCTGGGCTCCGACGAGGAGCTGCAGAACCAGCAGCAGGACGACAGCGCGACCGACACCGGCAACGGTGGTATTACCGACGAGCAGCTGCGCCAGTATCTGGAGGAGCTGCTAGGCCAGCAGGGTCAGGGCTACGGCCAGGGCTACTAACGAGCCGTATCGCACATATCGAAGCCGGCGGGAGTCAGCCGCTCTGATAGACTCGTCCTTGCTGTCGGCAGCCCTCGTGCCGGGCAGAGCCCTCCATCCGATGGGAGGTGATGCCCATGACCGATTTCACCGAGCTCGTGAAGCTCCTGACCGCTATGGTCTCGTTCCTCACGGCCCTTGTCGGCCTTTCCAAGGCACTCAAGCAGGGTTCGAAGCCCAAAAAGAAAGGCCACCGTCGCTAAGACGATGACCCAACTTCATTAAGCAACGGCTCTGCCCAGCTCTCTACAACTTGGGCTGCCGTCGGCACCATTTTACCCTCCTGACGAGGAATTCGTCCATATTTCAAAAATCGAATCCTGTTCGCGCGTGGGCGTAAACTTTTAGTTGGGCAAATCCGGCAGATTGGAGCTTGAAACATGAGGGATATGCACCTCATGTCGCTCATAAAACGTCTCCTGACCTCGAAGGAGAACGTTTTTTAGCGACAGAAGGAGACATAAATATGATCTGGTTTACCAGCGACACCCACTTCGGGCATGAGAACGTGCTGAAGTTCACCGACCGCCCGTGGGAGACGATTTGGCAGATGAACGACGCCATCGTCGACAACATCAACGGCAGGGTTGCCGTGGACGACGAGCTCTACATCCTGGGGGATTTCTCATTCAAGATGACCGCCCAGGACGCCTATGGGCTGCGCAAGCGGATCGCCTGCAGACGCATCCACCTCGTCCCGGGAAACCACGACAAGGACTGGACCCAGCCGGCGGTCGCGGGCGCGTTCACCGTGGAGCCGCCGATCTGCGTGCTCAAGATCGACGGGCAGAAGATCGTCCTGTGCCATTACCCCATTGCCGACTGGCAGGGCATGAGCCATGGATCGTGGCACCTTCACGGACACATCCACAGCAGCGGCGGCGCGTACAACGAGTTCAACCGCAAGCAGGGCCTTCTGCGCTACGACGTCGGTTGCGATGCCAACGGGCACTCCCCGGTGAGCCTCGACGAGCTGAGGGAATGGTTCGCCGGAGTCGACGAGCCGTGCGGCCGGGTGAAATGGCCCTGGTGGGTCAACGAGACCGGCGACAGGCAGGTCGAGCGCGAGCTTGCGGCGTACAAGAGGGAAGAGATGATTCGATGACGATCTATGTGACGGGCGACATCCACAGTGGACTCGACATGCAAAAGCTCCGCGACTGGGAGCTTAGCGATAGTCTTACCAGCGATGACTATCTCATCGTCGCCGGCGACTTTGGCTTTCCGTGGGACTTCTCTGCCGAGGAATGCGCCGATATCACCTGGCTGGAGTCGCGCCCCTACACGGTACTGTTCGTCGACGGCAACCACGAGCGCTTCGATCACTGGGCGGAGCGACCCATGGAACTGTGGCACGGTGGGCTGACGCAACGCCTGTCGGATACTTCGTCTATCCGCCGCCTCATGCGCGGGGAGGTCTTCGAGCTCGACGGCTCGACGGTCTTCACCATGGGCGGTGCCACGAGCGTGGACAGGGAATACCGCGTGCCGTATTCCAGCTGGTGGCCTCAGGAGCTCCCGGACGAGCGCGAATTCGACACCGCACGGGCCAAGCTCGACGAGGTCGGCTGGAAGGTCGACTGCGTCATCACCCATACCTGCTCGACGCGCATGCTCTCGCCGACGCTCTACCCGGACCCAGGCTGGGAACGCCCTGATGTGGACCGGCTGACCGGATTCCTTGACGAGCTCGAGGACCGCCTGGACTATAAGCACTGGTATTACGGCCATTTTCACCGAGACGGCAACCCGGACGAACGGCACACGGTGCTGTACGACCGGATCGTGAGGCTCGGGGACAAACTCCTGCCGTGGGGTGCGTACTGATGACGGTCTATGTGACAGGCGACGTGCACGGCAGGGCCGAGTACGGGTCCAGCCGGTTTGCATTCAAAAATTGGCCGCTGGGCCGGACCCTGACGCGCGATGACGCGGTGATCGTGGCCGGCGACTTCGGCTTTGTCTGGGATGGGTCCAACGCCGAAAAAAACTGGCTCGACTGGCTCGAGTCGAAGCCCTGGACCATATGCTTCGTGGACGGCAACCATGAGAACCACCAGATGCTGGGAGAACTGCCGGTACGGGAGTGGAATGGGGGCCTCGTCCATGAGGCCCGCCCACATGTGCTGCACCTGATGCGCGGCGAGGTGTACGGCATCGACGGGCTCACTGTTCTTACCATGGGCGGCGCCGCGAGCAACGACAGGCAGTATCGCAAGGAGGGGAGGAGCTGGTGGCCCGAGGAGATGCCGAGCGAGGGGGAGATGGACCACTGCCGTGCCTCGCTCGACCGCGTGGGCTGGAAGGTCGACTACGTTGTGACTCACGAGGCCCCTGCCGCCCTTGCTGAGGGGCTGTGCCGCGAGCGCGGACGCGAGTATCGGGGCGACCGGCTGCAGCGATTCCTTGCCGAGCTCGACGGCCGGCTCGGCTACCGAGCCTGGTTCTTCGGCCACTACCACGACGACGAGTGGCGTGACGACAGGCATCGCCTTATCTACCGAGATATCGTGCCGATCGAAGATGCTGCGCCCGGTTCTAGGAACCTTCTGGAAGCGCTCTAGAAGGTTCCTAGAAATCAGCAGCCTGACAGGAGAAGCGCGGGGCTACTCGCCCCTCATCTTGGTCATAACCTCGACCTCGGCCGTCAGGTCGCGCTGGGCCAAGAGTGTGTCGGCTTTGGCTTTCAGTGCGGCGTCACGCTCGCCGCGCAGCCGCTCGATCTCATCGACCATGGCCTCAGCCTCGGCATGGAGTTGGACAACCTGTCTGCCGAGCCCCTTAGCACGGGAGAGGTACCTGACGCCCGCGGCGTGGAGCTCGTTGTTCTCGAGTTCGAGTCTCGCGGTATCGAGCTCGAACTTCTCCTCGATAAAGGCGACCCGCTCATTGCAGTCGGCCTCAATCTTTTCATTCCGATCCGTCGCCTCGACGAGCTTGCGGTTGAATTCGTCAAGCTGGGCCCTGAGCAGCGCGTTCTCGGTCCTGAGGTCGGCCGTCTCGAGCAGTAGCTTCTCCCGCCACGTCTCCTCGGTCCGCTCGGTGGCCTCCTCGTGGACGGACTTCACGCCGTAGATTTCCCTGATTTTTCTCTCGTCTGCCATTGCGGCACTCCAATCAACAACGGCATGGCTCCGCCATGCCAAACAGCTGGGAACAATGCGCGGCCGCTGTTGATTTGTAGTCATCCTGCGATCGGTGAGTTCTAAAAAGGCGTCTCAGGTCATACGTTCACGCAGGGTTTCAGTTGGAGAAATACCGCACTCTTATATAGTAGCGCCACCGCACTCGAGCTTATTAGACAGATCGCGAAACGATGGACGGGCTCATTTCCTGACGCCCACCAATCCGCGTTCACGGAGGATGCGATACAGGGTCGATTTGGAGATGCCTGTGGCGGCGCAGATGTCGGGGATGGGCGTCTCCCGCGCAAGGTAGAGTTTCACGGCGGCATCCGCCTTGACGTCCGCGATGCGCGGGCGGCCACCGACGTTGCCACCATGGTTCCGTTTTACAGCGATGCCCTCGGCTTGGCGCTGCTTAATCAGATCGCGCTCAAGCTCGGCTGTGCAGGCGTGGGTACCCAGCACGAAACGGCCGAAGGCAGTATCGAGGTCGACCGGCTGTTTCAAAGAGGTTAGCTTCACGCCGAGATTTCGGAACATAAGGTCGTAGTTCAGCAATTGCCTGGTCGATCTGGTTAGGCGCTCCCAGGACTCGACTACCACTTCATCGCCGGCCTTCATCTTCTTGAACAGACGCTTCTGCTGAGTTCGGTCACCGTCCTTGGCACCCGTGACCTTGTCTTTGTAGATATGGCCATAGGGCACACCGGCGTTGACCAACGCCTCGATTTGCCTGTCTAGCTTCTGATCCTTCGTGCTCACGCGAGCGTATCCGTATCTGGTCATTTTCAGCCTCCTGCCTTGTCTTTTGATTTTCTCATGGGAATGCAAGGGGAGGTTTTGGCACTGGGTTTTGGCACTCGCCGTCCACGGCATCGAGGGTTCGGTTTTCGAGTTCCACGCGGCATACGTTTTGGGACGAAAGGCCAATGGAATATGTTGGAATGCCTAATATTCTACTACCAAATAGTAGTAGAATATTATCGTAAAGATTGGAGGCTCATGGTCCGGATACACCAGAGAGTTCACGAGCGGCACCCCGAGCTAGATGACGGTGATGTCGAGGCGGCGTGGGAGAGCTACTGCTTCGCGGCCGTTCGCATCCCCGGGGAGCGCGAGATGCGGACGGGCTACGACCTGCATGGCCGGTACATCGAGATGGTTGGGGTCCTCCTGGCCGACGGCGCGTGGCTCGTCTACCACGCCATGACGCCGCCGAGCAAGAAGACGCTGAGGGAGATCGAGAACGCGAGAAGGAGAGGTTACTGATGGAGTACAGGCTTGCAAACGGATCTGCGATCACGGACGAGGACATCGAGCGCGAGTGCGCGGAATACGAATCCGGCTCCTGGGAGGGGAGCCTGGTGAACTTCCGCGTTGGTCGCCCCAGGCTTTCCGAGGTGGAGGCCAACGCCAACCTGTCTTTCAAGTGCCCAAAGACGGGCGCCGACCTCATCGAAAGGGCGGCCGCCGCGTGCGGGATGCGGAAGTCGGAGTTCCTGCGCTCGGCCGCGATCGAAAAAGCCGAGAGGATACTCAGGTCGGCATAGCCCCGGCGTGCCTTCCCGGAATCGGCGCTGCCGTGGGTCAGGGCATCCGCGCCGGCCTTGGTCTAATCGCCTCGTAAATCGAATCCTGTTGAGCCGTTTACCTGCTGGTTTGTGAACATACGCCACTGCCATACCTTAGGTGAGAATCGTGTCCGCGCGGTGCGATACAGTAAATAAAATGCGCCGCGAGGAAAGGAATAGCATGGGCGACACACAGGAAATCGTTCAACGGCTCGAGCACGAGATGGCACAACGAGCCGCCGCTGTTGAGAAGGTCGATGCTTTCAAGGCTCAGTTCAATCGGTCCATCAAGGCCTTCATGGCCGCCGACGAGGCGGTCCGCGGTCTCAACGACCACGACAGCGAGGTCGACACCCAGATCGCAACCGCCATCGACGAGCATCTTCGTGCCATCGACAGGCTGTGCCGCTTCGGCATCGACGGTGGTTTCGGCGAGGAGCATCCGGTCAAGGAGTACTAGACCGCTGCGTGGCCATGGAAGTAAAGTAGAAGAGGGTCGAACCAAGCAGTTCCCAGACAATTGGCGTCCGGCCAGACACTTCGGTTCGACCCTTTTCGATTTTGCGGAGTAGTTATAGCTGAACGTCCTCAGATATATAAAATCATTTCCTTCCTTTTCCCGAAAGACGTTTTTTGAAATATTGGAATTAACTAAACGAGTAATTGCACTCAATTGCAAAACTGATTCAGCTGCGTTCCGACTTAAAGATTTCTGTTGTCAGGTTCATCTGCCAAATAATCGCTTGGAATATAGTCGACGTGATAACGCTTCTCTAATTTCTCGATGAACCGGTCGACCTTTCGAGCATTTTGATAAACCTTTTCAAGCGTTCGGAAAACAGCTTTCTCGTTGTACGCGGGAAGCCCTTGGGCGTTCACAAAATACATCAGCTGATTGAGGTTTGTTCCTTCCTTCAATAACTCATGATGGAGTTTTTCAACTTCCGCGATGTCAAAATTGAATGATTCGATCTTTCCGTAAATTGCGCTGCGGCGAACCAGTTCGCTTGCAGAAATGCCGAGCGCCGCCGCACGCTGCTCAATTGCCTTTTTTTCTGGAGCAGTGAGCATTCCTTGGAACGGAATACTCCTTTTTTCAGAAATCGGCTCGCCACGTTCATCGGTTTTACGCGATGCCTGTGCTCTCCTGTAATCCTCCTGTTGCTTATGGAGGGCCTTTTTCTTCCGATCAAGAACTTGCATTTCGTCATCGAGATCATCTCAAGTGAGATTTCCCGATGAATCAGTACGGATCGAATCAACTCAGCTTCCGTACAACCAGCTTGTTCGCAAAGTTGTTGATAGATCTCTTTCTCTTCAGGAGAAACGCGAGCCTTTACGAATTCATTTCGTGCCATTTTTCTACTTTCTCCAGAGTGGCCTCCGGAAAAGTAAGCAAGAAACTGAGGATTGGCATCCGTCACCTCTTGCTATGGTTGCCTAATTTTTTAGAAAGAGTGAAACCAACCCGCAAAAAGCGTGCTGCAGTTCACCCTTTCCCTTTTCTCCGTGACAGGAGAAAAGCAAGATTCGTACATCATGATAACAGGGACTACGGACCCGGTTATCATGATGTACGTACATCTTGCAATCTCCGGAACGGTGATTGGGCGAAACGCAGTGTAGACGTGGAATGAGAGGCCTCATTCCAAGCGAGAGGCCTCGCGGCGTTGTAACTGCGTGAAGACCGTGAGCGGAAGCGAATTTTTAACGCGAAGGATGCTGAGTGTTAGAAATTCGCTGTAGCGAGAGCGAAGCGGTGATGCGAATGCGAGGGATGCCGAGTATTTGCATCGCCGCGCAGCGGGTTTGCGCCGCCCGCGGCGCAAACATTCGACTTGTCGAATCGTTTTTCGCAACGCCGGCGAAAAAGTTGAGGCAGCTTTCGACAATTTCAATGGCGCGGAGAGTCATTAGCGTGACTCGCAGCGCTGTTGGATTTGTCGAAAGGTGACGCGGCTCGCATTGCGATTCGGATTAGCGAGTCGGTTTTCATGCGGCGGTCAAGCCGCCTATGATCGCGACCTTCGGTCGCTATCGATTTTCAAAACTCGCGTTTTGTTTTGACGCGAGTTGAGATGCGAAACGAAAAACCGAAACGCCCGCGCGAGCCGTTTCGACTTTTGCGCGGGCGTTTCGAATCAAATGAAAATCAATACGATGAGTTTTTAAATTTCACGCTTCATAACAGATTTAAAAACTACGGCGTCGATTCCAACTGCCATCAATCAACCGATGCAGTCGCAGTCAACTTACCGACCCAGGTCCAAGGGCGGAGCCATGGCAAGAGCCAACGGCTGCGAACTTGTGGCTACATTTACGATGGAGGTACAAGTTCGCGTCTCTTGCGAGATTTTCCATCTCACAGCACATTTCACGGCAAACCATCGCCGCGCTTAGATCGCCTCGGTGTCCGGTGGCTGTCCGGTAGCGAACCTTTTACCGAGACGCACCGGAGACATTGCGTAACTGTGTCATGCCGCAACAATGTAAAAGTGTGACTGCCGAACTGTGTAATAACGCAATAACGTAACAACGTTATTGCGTCACTTTTTAACGCCGCCAAGGGCACCGGGTTTTTAGGGCAGAGCCCTAGTGCGCCGCCGGGCTTTGTACGGCGGCACACGACACTTGCGGAAAATTTTCAGGCGCGATTAGTTCAATGTTCAATTGTTCTGCTATTTCACAGTCACGTTGTTCTGTTATTTCGATTTGCCGTAATCGCGTTATCGCACAGCTACGCTACTACGTAGTTACGTTATGACACAGTTGCGTTGTGTCATAGTTCGGTTCCGCAAGAGTCGTACGCCGCCGTACAAAACTGCGTTTTGCCCGGCGGCGTACGATTTAGGGCTCTGCCCTAAACCCGGCACACGGCAAAACGAAATAACAGAACTATGCAATAACGACATTACGTAAATACGGCATTGCTGAAAAAGTGAATACCGTTGACACTCCCCGTAGTTGAAACCAGGGGTTTTACGACGGTTTTGATAATCTATGTAGTCAATATAATACCGTTGAACCCGCGTATCGATACCGCTCAGCCATTCGCCTCGCCCCCATCGC